>DNAU01000339.1 GCA_003491925.1 Chloroflexota bacterium | reverse complement strand
CGGGCGCGCCGGGCCGGGCGGTCACGACCCGTCGGCCAACCTCCGATTTCGCGACCGGCTGTGGTAGGGTGCTCGGGTCACGGATCGCCCCGATCACGTCCCCTCCGGCGGGCATCACTCCGCCGGTCCGCGGCCCACCCCCCAGCCTCGGTGGAACCGAAGACCCATCTGCCCCGCGGTTTGCCGTCGTGCAGCAGCGAATCGAGGCGGGAACGGTCGGGGCGGTCAGGAGAGATCACCTCTGTGCGACCTGTGAGCCGCCTTCCGGGGCCGGCCGCCCTGCTGGGGCGGACCCTCCGCCATCCCGTCTCCGCGCTCCACCCGGCCCGGCGCGGGCTGGTGCGGGGGCTGCCCCGCCTGCCCCGGTCCCGTGGTCGGATCTGGATTCCCCGCCGGCTCGGGGAGCTGCTGGCGGCCGCCGCCATCCTGCCCCTCGGCGCCGTGGTCACCATGGCCGTGGCGGCCTTCTCCGTCCCGTCCGCGGTCCCGGTCCAGGGGCCGCCGCTGAGCTCCGCGAGCGCGCTTCTCCGCATCCACCTCCCACCCCTCGGCGACCCGGCGAGTGCCGGATCACCGAGCCTGACCCCGCCCTCGCTGACCGCTCTGCCCGCCGTGCCCCGTCTCTCCCCCCTCCACCAGGTCGACGGGATCACGATCCCCGCCGACACCTACACCGCGGCCGAGGTCGAGGCCATCATCACCAGCGCAGCGGATGCCGACGGAGTCAGCCCGAGCTGGATGATCAGCACCGCGGAGTGCGAGTCCACGCTGCGGCCCAATGCGTACAACCCCTCCGGCCCGTACTACGGGATCTTCCAATTCCTGATGTCCACCTTCCGGGCGCACGGGGGCACCGACATCTGGGATCCGGTCCAGCAGTCGCAGATCGCGGCCAGCATGTTCGCCTCAGGTGACTCGTCGGCCTGGCCGGTCTGCTCGCACGCCTAGCGCGCCCTCCGGGTCAGCGGACTAGCTGACCTCGGTCCCGTACAGCTGGCATGACGCCGGCTGAGTCGTGACCAGGGCCGGCACCGACGCCGAGGCCGAGGAGGCATCCGGCCAGACCGAGGGCAGGAGCCCGCCTCCGACGATGGTCCCCCCGCTGTTCACGCAGACGGCGGAGAAGCCGACCAGCATGCCCGGCGGCACGTCGCCGCTGAGGGTCCCGGTGACGTCCCCCTGATATCCGCGGGAGCCGGGGCATGGGGACCCGCAGGTCCAGGAGGCCGCCCCGGCCGTGATGACGCTGCGCCCGCCCGCCACCCAGGTCCCGACCCGAGTCGCGGCCTCGATGCCGGTGGCCCCGTCGCACGAGTCGGTGCAGAGGACGGTCACCCCCAGGGTCTCGCCCGGGGCCAGCGACACCGGCTCCGCGGAGAGCTCGTAGCCCCCGCTCGAGAGGTCGACGGTGAAGCTGACCACCACCTGGCTGGCGGTGTGGGCCGAAGCCAGGTTGTGCAGCACCGCGATCGGGTAGACCTGGAGGTCGTAGGCCCCGAACCCGGAGCTGACGATCGCCACCTGCTCGCTGTCCGGGGCGGGGGTCGGCGACGCGGTTGCCGTCGCGGAGGGTGGCGGGGTGGGGGAGGGCGTCGCGGTGGCGGGGCGCTGCGTCGACCCTCCGCAGCCGGCCGCCGTCAGGAACAGCGCCGCGGCCGCGAGGGTGGTGGGCCCGAGCCGTGTCAACACTCACCCGATGGTAGGCACTTCGGCCACGGTCACACCGAAGGGCGGAGGAGCCGGTCGCACCTCCGCCCTCTGTCCGCCGGGTCGGGACCGGGTCAGATCCCGAGCGCGGTGCGGATCGTGTTGATGTCGGTGCGGCAGGTGCCGAGGTCCTGCCGCGCGGTCACCACCGACTGACGCGCGGAGACCAGGGTCGGCTGGTTCCCCGGGTAGCCGGAGGGCAGGAGGTCGATGACCTCGCTGACCACGCCCGACGATGCCGACTGAGCGGCGGCGAGCTGGCTGGTGCAGTCGTTGAAGGCGGTCTGCGCCTTCTCCTTGTCGGCGGCCGAGGCGGTGCTGTCGTTGATCGCGGTCTGGAGGGCCGGCATCACCGAGCTGATGTCGGACCAGACGGTGGCCTCGGTGTCGGCGGCGATCACCAGGTGGACCTTGGGGGTCTCGAGCAGGTAGACCCGGTAGCCGGTCACGATCGTCTGGGCGTCCTGCCAGGCCTGCTTGACCGAGGTGTCGTTCTGGATGGTCGTGTTCAGGCTGTCGAGGCTGGTCTCGTCGGACTGGAGCTGACCGAGAAGGGTCGACTTGTCACCGGCGGTGATGTCGGCGCTATCGTTCACGTCGTTGGTCAGCTGCTGGAGCCTGGTCTCGCGGTTGGAGACGGCCGTGGCCGAGCGCTGCTTGATGCAGGCGAGGATGGCGGCCTGGGTCCCGGAGCACCCGCCCACCTTGGCAACCGGCGACGGGCTCGAGGTCGGCGAGGTGCTGGTCGAGGGCGACGGGCTGGAGGTCGGCGCCGAGCTGGCGGACGGCGACGGGCTGGGCGAGGAGCCGGAGTCGGCCATCGCGGGCAGCGCGCTCGCAGCGCCGAGCGCCGCGGTCACGGCCAGGGTGGCGAGGCCGACGCGGAGAGGATGGCTCAGTCTCATTGGGTCGGATCTCCTTCGCTGGTGGCCAGGCCCTGGTTGGCCTGGCCGATCTGGTTGTCGATCTGGCTGATCTGGTTGTCGATCTGGTTGAGCTGGGCGTTGCTGACCCCGCCGGAGGCGCTCGCCGCCGTGCCCGCGGAGGCTGAGCTCAGGCCGGCGCCCTGGGTCGCCGCCGGGCCCTGCGGCAGGGCCGAATGCCCGCACCCGGCCATGAGCAGCGCGGCGGTGCCGACCAGGGCGGCGGAGCTGAGCTTGCCGAGACGTCGCATCGAGGTGGTCCTCCTGGGGTCAACTGATCCGTGCCCCATGCTGGCAGCCCCATCGCCCGGTCTCCTGAGAGGGCGCTGAGCCGGGCGCGGCTGAGGGGTGGCGGTCGCCGTTTCTCAGCGGCGCCTCAGCCGCGGGGAGCGGGCCGGGAGCCTCCGGTGGAGGTCACGCCGGCCCGGGCAGCGGGCGCGTGAGGGGCGGCGTCAGCTTCGAGCGCTGAACTGGCTCCGCCGGAAGAGGGCGTGCAGCAGCAGGGCCCGCTCCGCCAGCGCGCCCGCCGCGCCCTCTTCCCGATCGACCAGGACCAGGACCTCGGCGACCTCGATCCCGGTCGGCGTCAGGACCTCGAGCGCTCGGAAGACCGATCCACCGGTGGTGACGACATCGTCGACGAGCGCGACCCGCTCCCCCGCCGCCGGTGCCGGCCCCGCGATCTTGGCGGCGGTGCCGTGCTGCTTCTCCGCCTTGCGGATCATGAAGGCGCGCAGCGGCGGCTCGGAACCCGACCCGCTCAGCGCCACGATCGCCCCGAGCAGCGGGCCGACGCCGTCGTCACCTGCCACCGCGGTCACCTCCAGCTCGCGGCAGCGAGCCAGCATCAGTGATGCCGCGAGGAAGAGCCCCCGCCCCTCCAGGGTCACCTGCTTGCCGTCGAAGAAGTAATCGCTGCGCCTCCCGCTCGCGAGCACGAAGTCCCCCCAGCGGAACGCCCGCGTCGCGAGCAGCTCGTGGAGCTCGTCGCGCGGCGCGATCACTCCGCCGGTTTCCAGCGCAGCACCGGCCGGCGGGCCGCCTCGACCTCGTCGACGCGGCTGACCGGGGTCAGATGAGGCGCCGACCTGACGTGCTCCAGGTCGCGTTCCGCCTCGGCCACGATGGCGGCGCAGGTGTCGGCGAGCAGGTCGAGGCTGCGCTTCGACTCGGTCTCGGTCGGCTCGAACATGAGCGCCTCGGGGACGGTGGTCGGGAAGTACGCGGTGGGTGCGTACACGCCGTAGTCGAGGAGACGCTTGGCGACGTCGATCGCGCGCAGCTCGGGCACCCGGCAGCCCCTGGTGGTGGCGACGAACTCGTGCATCGAGTCCGAGGGCACCGCCATCGGGAAGAGGGGAGCCAGCCGCGCCTGCAGGTAGCGGGCGTTGAGGACCGCGTCCTGGGCCACCTGGGAGATGGTGGAGCCATAGCTGCGGATGTAGGCGTAGGCGCGGACCAGCATGCCGAAGTTGCCGTAGTGGGCACGCACCTTGCCGATCGACCGTGGCCGGTCGTGGTTGAGCAGGAAGCGATCGCCGGTGCGCTCGACGGTCGGCACCGGCAGGAAGTCGGTGAGAGCCGGGGCGACCCCAACCGGCCCGCTGCCGGGGCCGCCGCCCCCGTGCGGCGTCGAGAAGGTCTTGTGCAGGTTGAGGTGGACGACGTCGAAGCCCATGTCACCCGGACGTGCCAGCCCGACCAGGGCGTTGAGGTTGGCACCGTCGTAGTAGAGGAGCGAGCCCGCCTCGTGGGCGATGCGGGCGATCTCCATGATGTCCTTCTCGAAAACCCCGAGAGTGTTGGGGTTGGTCATCATGATGGCGGCCACCGAGCGGTCCAGCCGGCCACCGAGGTCGGCGACATCCACCGTGCCGTCGCTGTTGCTCCGCACCGTGACCACCTCCAGACCGGCGAGGGCCGCCGAGGCCGGATTGGTCCCGTGGGCGGAGTCGGGGATGAGCACCCGGGTGCGAGCGGTGTCGCCGCGGGCGGCGTGATACGCCTGGATCATCCGCAGCCCGGTCCACTCGCCGTGCGCTCCCGCCGCCGGCTGGAGCGAGATCCGCGCCATCCCGGTGATCTCGCAGAGGAGTCTCTCCAGCTCCCACATCAGCTGGAGCGCCCCCTGAACGTCGTCGATGTCCTGATCGGGGTGGAGGTCGGCGAACCCAGTCAGCCCGGCGAGCTGCTCGTCGACAGCCGGGTTGTACTTCATGGTGCAGCTGCCCAGCGGGTAGATCCCCTGGTGGAGGTTGTGGTTGCGGCGCGCCAGCCGGCCGAGATGCCGGGCCAGCACGGGCTCGGGCACCGCCGGGATCGGAGCCGGCGTGGTGCGCAGCCCCACCCCGGGAAGCAGCCGCTCCAGGGCCTCGACCGGGACGCCGGGCTCGACCTCGCGCGGCCCGCCCCGCAGGTCGCCGCTCAGCTCGAAGACGAGCGGCTCGTCGCCGGCCCACTCCGCCACCGGCTCCCCCGCCCCCGCGCCCGGTACCGGCATCCCGCTCATGCGCCCACCCCCGCCGGTTCGGCGACCCGGGCCGCGGCAGCGACGTAGCGGTCGATGGAGGCCGGGGAGGTGGTCTCGGTGCAGCAGACTAGGAGCTGGTCGCCCCGCCGCGGGTCGACGCGTCCCAGCGGCAGCCCGGCCACGATGCCCTCCCGCCGGAGCGCCGCCGCGAAGACCTCCGCGTCGCCGGGCACCCGGAGCGCGAACTCCCAGAGGTAGGGGCGGTCGGGCTCGGCGAGGCGGATGCCCTCCAGCCTGGTCAGGCGGGCGGCCAGGTGGTGGGCGCGCTGGACGCTGACCTCGGCCACCCGGCGCATCCCCCCCGCTCCCATCCTGGCCATGTAGACGGTCGCCGCCAGGGCGGTCAGGGCGTGGTTGGTGCAGATGTTGGACGTCGCCTTCTCGCGCCGGATGTGCTGCTCGCGCGCCTGGAGAGTGAGGGCGTAGGCGCGCCGGCCGTGGTGGTCGTGGGTCTGCCCCACCAGCCGCCCCGGCATCCGCCGCATCAGCTCCTGCCGCACTGCCATGAAGCCCAGGTGAGGGCCGCCGAAGGAGGGGGCGATGCCCAGCGGCTGGCCATCCCCCACGGCGATGTCGAAGCCGAGCTCACCGGGCGGGACGAGGAGCGCGCAGGCGATCGGGTCGGCGCAGCAGATCGAGATCGCCCCGGCGGCGCGGGCGGCCTCCGCGACCGGGAGGAGGTCATCCACGGTCCCGAGGAATCCGGGCTGGGCCACCACCGCGCAGGCGTCCTCGGGCCCCACCGCGTGGCCGATGCCGTCCGCGGTCACCACCTCGACCTCGCGGCCCCGGGCGTAGGTGCGGATGACCGACAGCGTCTCCGGGTTCAGGTCGGCCTCCGCCACCACGCGGTGCCGCCCGGTCTGGGCGACGGCCATCATCACCGCCTCCGCGGCCGCGGAGGCACCGTCGTACAGCGAGGCGTTGGCCACCTCCAGCCCGGTCAGGGCGCAGATCATCGACTGGAACTCGAAGATCGTCTGGAGGGTGCCCTGCGAGGCCTCCGCCTGGTAGGGGGTGTAGGCGGTGTAGAACTCGGGGCGGGCCACGGCCGCCCGCACGATGGCGGGGACGTAGCGTCGGTAGACGCCGGCGCCCAGGAAGGAGTCGAGCTCACCGAGGGGATGGTTGCGGGCGGCCAGGCGCTCCAGCTCGGTGACCAGATCCTGCTCGGCAAGGGGGGGCGGGAGGTTCAGCCGGGGGTGGCGAAGCCGCGCCGGAACCGATGCGAAGAGGTCCTCCACGCTGGCCGCCCCGATCGCCTCCAGCATCTGCTGGCGCTCGGCGGCTCCGTTGGGGAGGTAGGCCATGGTCGCTCACAGTATGCCGAGCCACGCGCCCGTCCGTCGTCCCCTCGGGGAGAGGCGCCGAACTGGGGCTCCCTCAGCCAGACGTTCCGGTCAGGCCGTCCTCACGACATGTCGGGCCACGGAGCCCCCCCGGCCGCCTCCTCGCCCTCCTCGGTCTCGCTGCGCTGCCGGTACCGCTCGGCGACCATCTTGTAGGCGACGCTCTTGGGGAGGCCGAGCTTGACCAGCGACTTGACCTCATCCGCCATCACCTTGTCGCGCGCCGTCTCGATGGCGGAGATGACGTCGTCGATGCTGACCGTGCTGATTCGCTTGGACACGCTGCCACTGTACCAGCGCGGCCCGCGCGGCCAAACCCCGGACCGGCTCCGATCAGACCCCGGGAACCAGGGTCAGGGCCCCCCAGGCGTTCCGGTCGACGCCCAGCTCGGCCTCCCGGATCTCCGGGAGGGGCTGGAGGAAGAGGCTCTCCCGGACCGTCCGCCGCAGCTCCTGGTCGAATCTCTCCCAGGCGTTGATAACCCCGCCCCCGAAGACCACGACGTCGCAGTCCAGGAGGGCGACGGTGTTGACCACTGCCAGGCCCAGCCAGCGGCCGACCTCCGCCCACGCGGAGGGGTCGTCCAGCTCCTCCGCCGGCTTCCCGAATCGCCGGCGGATGGCGTTGCCACTGGCCAGCGCCTCCAGGCATCCGTGCCCCCCGCAGTGGCAGGAGGGGCCCCCGAGGTGGGCCGGCCAGAGGACCTGATGCCCCGCCTCGGTGTCATGGCGGGCGATGACCAGGTTCCCGTCACGGACGACGCCCGCGCCGATCCCGGTGCTGACCGTGTAGTAGACGACGGTGCGGAAGCCCCGGCCCGCCCCGAACCGGGCCTCGGCGAGCGCGGCGCAGTTGGCGTCGTTCTCGGCGAAGACCGGACAGCCGAACCGCTCACCCAGGGTTGCCGGGAGATCGAGCCCGTGCCATGCCTTCGAGAGGCCGGGTGGGTTGAGCAGCCTCCTCCGCCCGCGGTCGAAGGGCCCCGGTGTGGAGACCGCGACGGCGGCAAGCTGGGCGCCGTCGCGGACCTCGTCCAGCATCCGGGCGAGGAAGTCTCCCGGATCCCCGCTGGTCGGGGTGGGGCGCACCAGCGGAGGGCCGGGCAGCCCGCCGTCGCCGGTGACGCTGACCAGGCACTTGGTCCCGCCGATGTCGACGAGTCCGTTCACGCGGGTCGGATCACGAGATCAGCGGCTCCCATCGCGAGACGGGCCGGTCGGGGTGGCCTCCGCGGCGGCGATCGCCGGGCGCCGCCGCCCCCGGACGAACCAGCCGATCACCACGAGGACCAGGACCACCGCCAGCACCAGCCCCGCGGTCCCGATCGGGCCCGAGATGCGGTTCCAGTTCTTGCCCCCCTCGTAGCCGGCGACGGCCAGGGCGGCGGTCCAGGGCAGGGTGCCGAGAAAGGTCATCAGCGTGAAGGTGTCGAGCCGGATGCGGGCGAGGCCCGCCGGGAAGCTGATGTAGGTGCGGATCACCGGCAGGAACCGGCCCCAGAAGACGGCTCCGGTGCCGTGGCGCCGGAACCACCGGTCGGCGATCTCGACGTGGTCACGGCGGATCCCGATGTACCGTCCCGGCCCGAGCAGCACCGGCTCCCCCAGCCACGCCGCCAGCCCGTAGGCGATCAGCGAGCCGACCAGGTTGCCGACGATGCCCACCGCGATCACCCCCACCAGGTTGAGCGACCCGGTCGAGGCGAGATAGCCGGCGACCGGCATGATCACCTCGCTGGGGAAGGGCACGCCGATGCATTGCACGGTCATCAGCAGGAGGATCGCGATCAGTCCGTAGGTCCCCACCCAGCCCTGGAGGAGGCTGTCGAGGCTGGCGAGAGCGTGCATTCAGGACTCCTGTCGCGGGGTGGGGGGCTGATCGACGATGGTCGCACCTGGACGCTCGGTCAGGGCGACCCGGGCCCGTTCCGCGCGGCGCAGACGGGAGCGGATCACGAGGGCTGCGACGATGACCGCCGCGGGCGGCAGGGTCCGCCAATCGAGCGTACCCAGCCCGAGGCCCAGGGGGACGGCGATCGTGACCGCCAGGTCGTAGACACCTCCGCGCATCCGGGTGAGAACCGCGACCGGGATGGCGATGATCGCGCAGAGGAGCCCGGCGGTGGGCAGGGAGAAGACCAGGCCCGAGATCAGCGCCACCAGCCCGCGTCCGCCGCGACGGAACCCCACCGGAAAGGCGTCTCCGACGACGCATCCGGCGACCGCGGCGGCGGTGAACCAGCCGGCGTGACCGCTGACCAGCAGGGCGGTGAGACCGACGGCGCCGCCCTTGAGGAGTTCGATGACGCCGGCGAGAACGGCGGTTCCCGGCCCCGCCACCCTCAGCGCGTCGATCGCCCCGGTACCACCGAAGTCGCGCAGGTCGATGCCCCGCCGGTGCCGGACGAGCAACCAGGCCACCGGCAGCGCGCCGACCGCATAGGCGATGGCGAACGCCACCGAGGCGGTGAGCGGCGTCGGGGTCACGGCCAGGAGAGTAGTGCACCGGCCGCGCCGGCGCCGGCGGAGGGCGCCAGAATGGCCCTCACCCGTGCCAACTGTCCGCCGCCTCTCCCGATTCCCCTCCTGGCCGCGTCCCTTCGACCCGGACGCCGAGCTCGACTGGTCGGATCCGACCTTCAGCCGCCGCCTGCTCGCCGAGCACCTCGACCAGGGCCACGACGGCGCCAGCCGTCGCCTTCCGCTCGTCGATCAGCACGTGCGGCGGCTCGCTCAGCTTCTCCCGCCTGTCCCCGCCCGTGTTCTCGACGCCGGCTGCGGCCCCGGGCTGTACGCGGTGCGGCTGGCCGGCCTCGGCCACCGGGTCGACGGGGTGGACGTCGGTCCGGCGGTCATCCGCCATGCCCGGCGCGCGGCGCGCGCCGCCGGGGTCTCAGGGCTCACCCACTTCGAGGTCGGCGACGTCCGGTCGATGCCGGTCTCGCCCCGGTACAACGCCGTCATCCTCATCTACTACGTCCTCGAGAACCAGACGGCCCGCCGGCAGGCGGCCGCGCTGCGCCGCCTGGCCGGGTGCCTGCTCCCGGGTGGCCGGCTGATCGCCGAGTTCCGGCTCCGGCCGGATCAGCTCCCCGGCCGGCTCTCCGCCTGGGAGGTGGTGGACGCGTCGCTGCTGGGGAGACGCCGCCAGCTCCTGCTCAGCGACAGCACGTACGACCGGGCCCGTCACACCTTCGTGCTGCGGGAGGTGGCGGTCTTCGCCGACGGCAGCGTTGCGGTCCAGCAGACCACCAGCCGCCTCTTCGACTTCGACGAGCTGCCGGGCCTCTTCGCCAAGGCCGGGATGCGCATCGTCGAGACCTTCGACGGCTGGACCCGGCACCCGGGCGGCTCCCTCTGCGACAGCGTGGTCGTGGTCGCCGAGCCGGATCGTCTCCCCCCGGTCAGCAGGCGCCGGGCAGCGTCCCGACAGCCAGGCTGAGGGTGAGCTGGGGCGCGTCGCCGAGAACCAGGGTCGCCGTGTAGGTCCCCCCCGGGAGGCTGGGGTCGACGGGCCAGGCGACCTGGTAGCTCTCGCTGGCGCCGCCGGTGAGGGTGAGCGTGCCGCAGGCGTCCGCCGCGGCCGCCTCGGAGTAGCCGCTGTAGACACTCAGCGCCGTGCTGTCGGTCACCAGGACCTGGAGCGGATCGGAGCAGTCGACCTGGACCGTGGCCGGCCCGGTGATGGTCTCGGTGAAGGTGACCGTGGCTCCGGGATCGACCTGGGCCTGGTCCGCGGCGGCCGAGACCGGCGCCGCCACCGCGCTCGGGGAGGGGAAGTGGATGGCGGAGCGGCAGGGAGGCGTCGGCGTGGCAGTCGCCGCCGTACCGCCGCAGGCGGTGAGGAGTAGGGCGACCGCGGCGAGGCGAGGGCGGACCATTCATCGGCAAGTCTGCCCTCGACCCGGGCGGCTCCGCCACCCCGCACCCCGCCGGCCGCCGGTGCGGGCGAGGGCGGAGTGGCGGCGCCCCGCAATACCATTGGCTGCTCCGCCGCCCCAGAGGGTCGACGTCTCCGAGGAGGTCGTCACACCATGCCCACGCCCGCACCGGATCGGATTCGCACCGTGGCCGTCGTCGGCCACAGCCACGACGGCAAGACCACCCTGTGCGAGGCGCTGCTGCACACGGCCGGGGCGACCCCGCGCCTGGGTTCGACCGACCAGGGGACCTCGATCCTGGACTCGGAGCCCGAGGAGCAGCGTCGCTCCATCTCCATCAGCGCCGCGGTGGCCCACTGTGACTGGAAGGGCACCCAGGTCACCCTCATCGACGCCCCCGGGTTCCAGGACTTCGCCGGGGAGGTCGCCTGCGCCCTGGCCGGGGCCGACGCCGCCGTCCTGGTCGTCAGCGCCAACGGTACGGTGCCGGTGGGGGCCGAGCTGGCCTGGGAGATGATCACCGCCGCCGGACTGCCCTGCCTCGTCGTCGTCAACCGGATGGACCGCGAGAACGCGGCCTACGAGCCCACCGTCGACGCGCTGCGGGAGGCGTTCGGCCGCAATCCGATCGCCGTGGTCGCCCCGATGGGGGCCGCGGAGGCGCTGCGCGGCTACGTCGACCTGGTGGACGGCAGCGCCCATCTCTTCGGGACCGACGGGGGCGCCACCCCGACCGACCTGCCCGCCGGGATGAGCGCCGAGGTCGCCCGGGCCCGCACGGCCCTGGCCGACTCCGCCGCGGAGACCGACGACTCGCTGATCGAGAAGTACCTGGAGGGCACCGAGCTCTCCGCCGAGGAGATCCGCGGCGCGCTCCGTCGCGGGACGGTCGCCGGGACCCTGGTGCCGGTCATCTGCGCCGCCGCCGCGGACTCCCGCGGTGCGGCGCTGGTGCTGGACAGCATCACGAGCTACCTGCCCTCACCGGTGGAGCGGGCCCGCAAGGGCACCGACGCTTCCGGCAAGGAGGTCGAGATCCGCTGCGACCCCGCCGGCCCCCTGGTCGCGCAGGTCTTCCGAACCGCCGTCGACAACTTCGGCAAAGTCTCCTACCTCCGGATCCTGCGCGGGACCCTGCGTGGCGAGACCCACCCCTACAACGCGACCCGCAAGAGCGAGGAGCGCTTCGCCCAGCTCGGCCGCCCCATGGGCAAGCAGGTCGTGACCGTCGGTGAGGCCGGAGCCGGCGACGTGGCGGTGCTGACCAAGCTCCAGGCGACCACCACCGGGGACACCCTCTGCGACCGTGCGACGCCGGTGGTCCTGCCCCCGATCGCGCTGCCCGCGGCCGCCTACTCGGCAGCGATCACCGCCAGGACCAAGGGCGACGACGACAAGATCATGCAGTCGCTGGCGCGCATCGCCGAGGAGGACCCGACCTTCTCGATCGACCGCGACCCGGTCACCCAGGAGGTCATCGCCCACGGTCTGGGTGACGTGCACCTGGACGTCGTGCTCGAGAGGATGAAGCGGAAGTACGGCGTGGACGCCAAGCTCCAGGCGCCGCGCATCCCTTACCGCGAGACCATCAACGGCAGCGCCCGGGTCCAGCATCGCTACAAGAAGCAGTCGGGCGGAGCCGGCCTCTACGGCGATTGCACCATCGAGATCGAGCCCCTCCCCCGCGGGGGCGGCTACGAATGGCAGGACAAGATCTTCGGCGGGTCGATCCCCCAGCAGTTCCGCCCATCGGTGGAGAAGGGGGTGCGTCAGACCATCGAGCAGGGCGCGATCAGCGGCCATCCCGTGGTCGACGTCCGCGTCCGCCTGGTGGACGGCTCCACCCACCCCGTCGACGGCAAGGACATCGCCTTCCAGATCGCAGGGTCGATGGCCATGCGCGAGGCGGTCCAGAAGGCCTCACCGGTGCTGCTCGAGCCGATCGTGACCGTGAAGGTGGTGGTTCCCGAGCGGTTCACCGGGGATGTGATCGGCCTCTTCAACGCGCGGCGCGGGCGGGTGGCCGGGATGAACCCCCTGGGCGACGGCCGCTCCGAGGTGACCGCCCAGGTCCCCCAGGCGGAGATGTTCACCTTCCCCATCGACCTGCGCGCTCTCACCCAGGGGCGGGGCCGCTACGCCACCGAGCTCTCCCACTATGAGGAGGTCCCGGGGAACGTCGCCCAGCAGCTCATCGAGGCGCACCAGAAGGAGCACTCCGCCGCTTCCGCGTGAGCCGCTCTCGTAGAGGCGTCCCACCAGGCTGCGAGATTCACAGCCCTGGCGTTCCACCGGACTGCGGGGTGCGGACGTCTCTGTAACGATGCCGTGTCGGCCGCGGCCGGCTTCCTCCCGCGACGAAGAATCTCCTCGAGGCGGGCTGTCCCCTCCACCTCGCCGCCGCCTTTCGGAGGATGTGCTCGGCGTGTCCATCAAGGCCGCTCTCCCGCGGGGCACGCGGGCCAGACGCCCGGCGACTCGCATGACCCGATGAGCGCCTGGCTCAGCGTCCTGGAAGGGCTGGCTCTCGAGGCCCTTCTCCTCGGCCTGAGCTTCGTCATCCTGACCCGCGTCGGCGGTGCGCTCCTGCCGAGCTCGGCCGATCTTATCGATCGGATCGGCGTGTCTGGGTTGTTGGCAATGGTGGGATGGGTCGGCCTACTCCAGGTCCTGGGGCTTCTCGGAGTCCTCTGGCTGCCGGTGGTGATCGGTTGTCTCGGGGCCCTGGCGGCCGCGAGCGCACTCTTCCTGCCTCGGCCGACCTCGGTTCGGGAGGGTCGCGTTCACATCCCCGCGTCTCTGCTCGCCGTCGCCCTCCCTTTCACAGCTCTCGCAATCGTCGTCACGTTCTTCGCCCCGCCGCTGCTCGACGACAGCATTCGCTATCACATCGTCAACGCCGCCCACATCTTGGACAGTGGCTCGATTCGCGCCCTCCCCTTCTCTCAGCCCGGTGATTTGGGGAGCGCAACCTACCCTGGGAACGGCTCGCTGCTTCTCCTGCTGGTGATGCTTCCGTTCCACAACGCCAGCCTCAGCGGCGCGCCCAACCTCCTCTGCGCCGGACTGACGGTCGTCGTGATGGGGATGCTGCTTCGCGAGCTGGGGCGTGACTGGTCCGCGGGTGCCATAGCCGGGCTGGTGGTGGTCACCACCTGGGCATACTTCGGATGGCAGATGGGGTCGGCCTACGACGACGCTCTCAGCCTGCTGGGAGTCACGGCCGGCATGACATTCGGGTTTCGTGCAGAACGGACCGGAGAGCTGCGTTGGCTCGTCCTCGCGGGGCTGAGCCTGGGGCTTGCGATGGGCACGAAGGACGTGTACCTGCTTCCGGCGTTGGCTGTGGCAGTGGCGGTGATCTGGCGATGTCGCGCCACGGCCGATCCCCTGCGCCTGGCAGCGTTCGTGCTCGCGGTCGCCGCGCTTTCGGTGGCGTGGTACGTG
>DNAU01000169.1 GCA_003491925.1 Chloroflexota bacterium | reverse complement strand
GAATCCAAGGCGGAGATGAGCGCGATCACCCAGGAGACGCTCTCCATCTCCGGCATCCTGCTGGGCAAGACCTTTGGCCGCCAGCGCGAGGAGATGGAGCGCTTCCGGGCGGAGAACCGCCAGGTCGCCGACCTCTCGATCCGTGCCGCGATGGTTGGCCGGGTCCTCTTCGCGATGGTGCAGGTCTTCTTCTCGATCGCCCCGGCACTCGTCTACCTGGTCTCCGCCTTCGTCATCTACCACAGCAACGGTCTGAGCTCGGGGATCACCGCCGGCACCATCGTCGCCATCACCACCCTGCAGAGCCGGCTCTTCTTCCCGATCGGCTCGATGCTCCAGGTGTCGGTCGAGGTCCAGTCGTCACTCGCCCTCTTCGAGCGCATCTTCGACTACCTCGAGATCCCCCAGGACATCGTCGACGCCCCGGATGCGGTCGCCCTGCCCTTCAGGCGGGCCGGCGCCGAGATCGAGCTGGACCACGTCTACTTCCGCTACGACCCCGCCCACCACCTCCGCACCCAGGTGGGGGTCGCCCACGCCGACCAGGAGGCGCCCCGCCCCTGGGCCCTCGAGGACCTCGACATGCGGGTGATGCCGGGCCAGCTCGCCGCCATCGTGGGCCCGACCGGGGCCGGCAAGACGACCATCTCCTACCTCATCCCCCGCCTCTACGACGTGACCCTGGGGGCGGTCCGCCTCGACGGCCACGACGTGAGGAACCTGACCCTCGCCTCGATCGCCGACCAGCTCGGGATCGTCACCCAGGAGACCTACCTCTTCCACGCCTCGGTGCGCCGCAACCTCCTCTACGCCAAGCCGGACGCCACCCAGGAGGAGCTGGAGTCGGCCTGCCGAGCCGCCTTCATCCACGACCGGATCGCCGAGCTGTCCGAGGGCTACGACACCGTGGTCGGCGAGCGCGGCTACCGCTTCTCGGGCGGCGAGAAGCAGCGCATCGCCATCGCCCGGGTCGTGCTCAAGGCCCCCCGCATCCTCATCCTCGACGAGGCCACCGCCTCGCTCGACACCGCCAGCGAGCGCCTGGTCCAGGCGGCCCTCGCCCCCCTCCTCCACGAGCGCACCACCATCGCCATCGCCCACCGCCTCTCCACCATCCTCGCCGCCGACGTCATCTTCGTGATCGACCACGGACGGCTGGTGGAGCAGGGCACCCACGACGAGCTGCTCAGCCAGGGCGGGTTGTACGCGCGGCTGTACCAGCAGCAATTCGCCCGCCAGGGGCGCTCGGTCCGCCGGGCGGCCCGGGGATCGGCTGGAGGCGGCGATGGCGCGGTCTCGGACGCGTCGGAGGACATCCTCGCCGCGGGCGCCTGAGCTCCACCCGGGCGCCGGTGGTGACCTGGATGCCTCGACCCCTCGACCCTGGTTGCGGGCACCGCACCAGCCGATCGGGAGCCCTCCACTCCTCCACGCCAGGCCGGTTTAGGACATCGACGTCCATAACCATCTGGAGGGATGGGGGGTCCGACCTCGGGGCCTGCCTCAGCCGCCCTCGGATCCCGGAGGCCTGGCCGCGGGTGAGCCGGCGCGGCGCTTCCACTCCTCCAGCCACCCGTCGAACTCCGCCGCCACGATCCGCTCGCCGGTCACTCCCTCCGCCGCGGCCGAGCAGAGCCAGAGGATGGGGGCGGCCATGACCGAGGCCGGGAGAAGGCGCTCACGCACCTCGGGGGTCAGCTCGTCGGGTATCATCCCGGTCGCCGTGGCGCCTCCCGGGAGCAGCATGTTGACACTCACCCCGCTGCCGGCGAGATCCGCCTCCATGATCCGGGAGAGCGACTCCGCGCCGGCCCTGGAGGGGCCATAGGGGACGAAGCCTCGCCGGCGCATGGTCGAGTGGTTCATGGTGACGTTGACGATGCGCCCCCGCCCGGCCTGGAGCAGGTGGGGGACGACCGCGACGGCGACCAGGAAGTAGCCGGTCAGGTTGGTGGCGATCACGTCCTCGAAGGCCCGCCGGCTGACCTTCCAGAACGGCTGCGGGTCGGTGAGGAAGCGGGGATTGACGTTGCGCATCCCCACACCGGCGTTGTTCACGAGCACATCGAGGCCGTCCAGCCGCTCCAGCACCTCGGCGACGCCCCGCGCCACCTGCTCCTCGTCGCGGACGTCCATCGCCACGGGGGTCGCCCGACCCGAGCCGCCCGCCATCGCGGCGGCGACAGCCTGGGCGCGCGCGAGGTCGCGACCGGTGATGGCGACGGCCGCGCCGGCGCCCACCAGCGCCTCGGCCATCGCGCGACCGATGCCGCTGGTGGCGCCAGTGACCAGCACGCGCACCCCGCGCAGATCCGCTTGCTCGCGACCGCTCGTGGACATCACCGCTCCACCTCGAACGAGGGCCGACCGTGCCCGCATCATACGGGCGACCGGGCTCGGCACCCGAGCGGGCGGTCCGAGGGCCGCGCCCTCAGCCGGTGCGGAGCCGCTCGAAGAATTCGCGGAGCAGCCGGCCGGATTCTTCCGCCAGCACCCCCTCGGTGACCTCCACCTGGTGGTTGTTGGCGGGGTGGCGGAGCACGTCGTAGACGCTGCCGTCAGCACCCTTCTTGGGGTCGCGGGCGGCGTACACGCAGCGGTCGATCCGCGCCTGGACCATGGCCCCGGCGCACATCGGGCAGGGCTCCAGGGTGACCACCACCGTGACCCCGTCGAGCCGCCACCCACCCCGGCGCCGGGCGGCGGTGCGCAGCACCCGCATCTCGGCATGGTCGGTGGCGTCCCCTCCCCGCTCCATCCGGTTGGAGGCCGCCGCGATCACCTCGCCCCCGGCGACGGCCAGGGCGGCCACCGGCACCTCACCGCGGCGGCCGGCCCGCGCGGCGAGCGCCAGGGCGCGACGCATCAGCAGCTCGTCCTCGTACATCCGGTCATCCTCCGTTCGGCGGGCCCCTCCGGAGCGGCCGCCCGCGCCCGCTACTCCGAGAAGTTCTCGGCGATCCGGCGCAGCGCGTCCTGCCAGCTCTCGGCCGGGACCTCGGCGGCGGCGCCGCGCGGCAGGGCACGATGGATCCGCTCCCGGGTCCGGTCGATCTCCCGGTCCCGGCGCTTCTCCTCGAGGGTGCGGACGGCGGCGACCGCCTGGTCCAGCTCGGTGGCGACGCCCTTGATGGCGTCCACCCCGTCCGCCGAGCGCAGGGTCCGGTGCAGCCGGCTGGCGGTCTCCGGTGTCAGGCGCGCCCCGGCGTCGCGAAGCTGGTCGGCGACCCGGCGTCGGGCACTCTCCAGGCCGCGGCGCTTGCGCGCCTCCTCCTCGGCGTCGCGGCGCTGACGCTCGAACAGCGCCCACCCCTCGTCGATGAGGCGCGGGTACTGCCAGGCCAGGCTGAACTTGCCGGAGCTCATCCCGTCGACCAGCTCGCCCACGTGGGCCGCGAACTGCTGGCGCGGCTCGCCGGTGAGGTTGCCGATCAGATCGGCGAGGATCGGCCGGGCCTGGCCGTGAGCGCGGCGCACCCAGCCGGGCAGATGAAGGTGCTGGGGTTGGGGGACATCTCCGGGGCGGGCCGCCACCGAGAGTCCCTCGGGACGGTGGATCCCGGGGAGCCGCGGACCCGGGCTGATGGCAGGGACCGGGTGGCCGCCGCGATTGGGTCGCGGACGGCTCGCCCTGGTGTCATCGGACTCGGCCGAATCCAGGGCGGGCGGCAGCGGTGCGGAGGTGAGAGTCACTCGGCGGGCATACCTCTTTGGACGCCCGCATGGTACCTGACCGGCCCGCTGGTCCGCCCCCGCGTTACCCGAACGCCACCATCACGATGATGTCCCAGCCCTGGGGATGACGCCACCGCCCCGCGCTCGCGATCTCGAGCCGGCGGTCCGCAGCCCCGCCAGCTGCGCCGAGGGGCAGATGTCGTTGAGCACGCAGACCGGGCAGCGCGGGCTGCGCGCCGCGCAGATCCGGCGGCCGTGGAGGATCAGCCGCAGCCCGAGAGCGGTCCACTCCGCGGCCGGGACCATCGAGCAGACGTCGGTCTCGATCTCGACGGGATCGGTCGACGAGGTGAGCTTCAGTCTCCCGGTGAGCCGGGTCACATGGGTGTCCACCGCGAACCCCGGCTTCCCGAAGGCGACCCCCAGCACCACGTTGGCGGTCTTGCGACCGACCCCTCGGAGGGTCACCAGATCCTCCATCCGGTCCGGGACCCGGCCTCCGAAGCGGGCCACCACCTCCTGGCTCATGGCGATGATGGCGCGGGCCTTGGCGTGGAAGAACCCGGTGCTGCGGATCAGCTCCTCCAGCTCGGCGGGGTCCGCCTCGGCGAGGGCGGCCGCGTCCGGGTAGCGTCGGAAGAGCCCCGGGGTCACCAGGTTGACCCGCTCGTCGGTGCACTGCGCCGAGAGGATCGTCGCCACCAGGAGCTGGAGCGGCCCCTCGTGGACCAGGGCGCACGCCGCATCGGGGTACTCGGCGGCCAGCCGCTCCACCACGGTGGCCGCCCGCTCCCGCGCCCCGCGGGGCAGCCGTCGCCTCGAAACCATGCGGAGAAGGATGGCACTCCCACTCCGCGGTCAGGACCGCGGCCATTCGGATCCGAAAGCTGTCGCGGCGGTCGCGCGTTCCGGCCTTCCCTACAATCGGAAGGTCGGATCCCACCACCGGAGGCCCTCCTGTGCGCCACAAGATCACCGTCGTCGGTGCGGGCATGGTTGGAGGCGCTCTGGCCCAGCGCCTCGCCGAGCGCGACTACGCCGACATCGTCCTGGTCGACATCGTCGAGGGGCTGCCCCAGGGGAAGGCGCTCGACATCCTCCAGGCCGGCCCCGTGGTCGGCTATGACAGCCTGGTCACCGGCACCAACGGCTACGAGGAGACCACCGGCAGCGACGTGGTGGTGGTGACCGGAGGCATCGCCCGCAAGGCGGGGATGTCGCGCGACGACCTGATGATGATCAACGCCGGGATCGTGGCCGGGGTGGTCCGGCAGGCCGCGGCGGCGTCCCCCGAGGCCGTGCTGATCATGGTCAGCAACCCGCTCGACGCCATGGCCCAGGTGGCCCTGGCGGTCAGCGGCTTCCCTCGCCAGCGGGTGATCGGGATGGCGGGCGTCCTGGACACCGCCCGCTTCCGCACCTTCATCGCCCAGGAGCTGGGGGCGTCGGTCCGCGACGTCCAGGCCTATGTGCTGGGCGGGCACGGCGACTCCATGGTGCCGCTCACCCAGCTCACCACCGTGGCCGGGGTGCCGGTCGCCCAGCTGATCGCGCCCGAGCGGCTTGAGCAGATCGTCCAGCGGACCCGCGACGGCGGCGCCGAGATCGTCAACCTGCTCCAGATCAGCAGCGCCTACTGCGCGCCGAGCGCGGCGGTGGCCCAGATGGTCGACGCCATCGTGCTCGGCACCCGCCGGATCCTCCCCTGCAGCGTCCACCTCGAGGGCGAGTACGGCATCACCGGGGTGTTCAGCGGGGTCCCGGTCCGCCTCGGAGCCGGCGGCCTGGTCGAGGTGATCGAGGTCGACCTCGACGCTTCGGATCAGGCCGCCCTGCGCCGCTCCGCCGCCGCCGTCGAGCAGGTGGTCGGGGTCATCGAGCGCAACCGCGACAGGATCGAGGGCGGCCTGCCCGAGCTGCTCCCCCACAGCAGCAGCTGACCGCGCTGCCACCGCGAGGGCGGCACCAGGGCGGGGGGGCTCCTACTTCATCGTGTATCGAGGGGAGGTGCCCCTCCGGGTGGCGCATCCGCGGATCCAGTGGGGAGTGGCGGATCCGCGGATCCGGCCGGGAGTGGCGCGTCCGCGGATCGCGTGGGGAGCGGCCCCTGCTCGGAGCCGGGTGCGCTGACCGTGGGCAGCTCGTGGTGCGGCTCCTTGTAGCGCATCCCCCAGAGCGGGGCGATCGCCACCATCATCGCGAGCATCGACCTGCGGAACTCGGAGTCGCCCCACTCCGGGGTCCGGGAGTGGCGGTAGAAGAGGATAAACGCCACCACCAGGGCCAGCAGGATGGCCCCCAGGACGATCAGGGCGGTCACCCCCGAGACCTCCTCCCGGCGGGGGGCCGCGCCCGGATCACGCGGGGCCGGCCTTCGGAGCGCCGCGCAGCCGGCGCGCCACCCAGCGCACCGGGTCCCAGTGCGCGTCGGCCACCCGCTCCTTGAGCGGGATGATCGCGTTGTCGGTGATGTGGATGTGCTCGGGGCAGACCTCGGTGCAGCACTTGGTGATATTGCAGAGCGAGAGCCCGCCCCGGTCGCCGAGCAGCTCGCGGCGGTCGAGGACGTCCTTGGGGTGCATCTCCAGGCCGGCCACCCGGACGAAGAAGCGCGGCCCGAAGAAGCGGGCGCTCAGCTCGTGGGTGCGGTTGACGTGGCAGACGTCCTGGCAGAGGAAGCACTCGATGCAGCGCCGGTACTCGAAGAGGCGGTCGATGTCCATCTGGGGGATCCGCCACGGCGTGCCGTCGTCGGGCGCCGGGGTGAAGGGCGGGATCAGCTTGTTGGTCTCGTAGTTGCGCGAGACGTCGGTGACCAGGTCCTTGATCAGCGGGAACGCCTTGAGCGGCTGGACGGTGATCGCCCCCCGGGGCAGGGTGTCGACTCTCGTCTTGCACATGAGGACCGGCCGGCCGTTGACCTCGGCGGCGCAGGAGCCGCACTTGGCCGCCTTGCAGTTCCAGCGGCAGGCGAGGTCGCCGTCCTGAGTCTGCTGGATCTGGTGGATGGCGTCGAGCACCACCATCCCCACCACATCGGGGACCTCGTAGGTGGCGTAGCCCGCCTCCCCACCGGGGACACCCTTGAAGACGCGCAGGGTGAGGGTCTCCCCGGTTAGGCCGCTCTGCGGCACCGGGGGCGGCTGGGCGACGTCGCCGTCCGGTCCCGTCGCCACCCGGGGTGTCGCCTCCGCCATCAGTGCGCCTCCACGGCGCGCGGCTGGACCTTCCCCGCGTAGTGGGAGGGGAGGTTGGCCGGGTCGAAGAAGCGGCTCCGGTTCAGCCGGGCCACGACATCGTCGGGCATCAGCTCGACCGGACGCTCCTCCACGGTCATCGCGCCGCCCTTATCGCGCACCACCAGGTTGACCCGGGCCAGCCGGTCATCCTTCTCCGGGAACTCGAACCTCCACTGCGACCCGCGCGACTCCCGCCGCTCCAACGCCGACCGGACGATCGCCTCCGAGACGGTGAGCATGAACCTGATGTCCTGGCAGGCGTGCCAGCCGGGGTTGAGCACGCGGCCGCCGTCCACCCGCAGCCGCTGGGCCTGATCGCGGAGCTCGCCGATGGCGCCGAGAGCCCGGCGCAGGGACTCGTCGCTGCGGCCGATGCCGACGTCGTCCTGCATCGCCTCCTGGAGGGCTCGGTGGAGCTCGTACGGGTTCTCGCCGGCCTGGCCGGCGAGGGGCCGGAGGAGTGCTTCCTGCTCGTCGCTCACCTCGGCCGCGGAGACCTCGGACAGACCACCTCGGCTGCGGGCCAGCTCGGCGGCGGCCTCGCCGGCCCGCCGGCCGAAGACCAGGATGTCGCCCAGGGAGTTGCCCCCGAGCCGGTTGGCCCCGTGCAGCCCCCCCGCCGACTCACCGGCGGCGAACAGTCCGGGGACGCTGCTCGCGCCGGTCTCGGGGTCCACGCGGATGCCGCCCATGGTGTAGTGGATGGTGGGCCCCACCTCCATCGGCTCCCGGGTGATGTCGACGCCCGCCAGGGCCTCGAACTGCTCGCACATGGAGGGGAGCTTCTTGCGGATCTCGGCGGGGCTGCGCTGGCTGGCGATGTCCAGGAAGGCGCCGCCGTGGGGGGTGCCCCGGCCCGCCTGCACCTCCCGGTAGATGGAGCGGGCCACCACGTCGCGACTGGAGAGGTCCAGCTTCACCGGGTCGTAGCGCTCCATGAAGCGCTCGCCCAGGGCATTGCGGAGGATCCCGCCCTCGCCTCTCACCCCCTCGGTGACCAGGATGCCGCGCGCCCCCGGAGGCCAGATCATCCCGGTGGGGTGGAACTGGACGAACTCCATGTCTACAAGCTCGGCGCCGGCCTGGTAGGCCATGGCGGCGCCGTCACCCGTCCCCTCCCAGGAGTTCGAGGTGTAGCGGTACATCCGCCCCCAGCCACCGCTCGCCAGCACCACCGCCTTGGCCCGGATGACCACGAACTCACCGGTGTTGCGGTCGTAGCCCATCGCGCCGACCACCCCGCCGGGGCCGGTGAGCAGCCGGGTGAGGGTGCACTCCATGTAGACGTCCGCGCCGGCGGTGTGGACCATCCGGTCCTGGCAGGTGCGGATCAGCTCCAGGCCGGTGCGGTCGCCGACGTGGCAGAGCCTCCGATAACTGTGCGCGCCGAAGGCCCGCTGCATGACACGGCCGTCATCGGTGCGGTCGAAGAGGCCACCCCACCGCTCCAGCTCGTAGACCCGATCGATGACCTCGCGGCTGTAGAGGTCCACCATCCGCCAGTTGTTGATCAGCTGGCCGCCCAGCATGGTGTCGGCGAAGTGGACCTCCCAGCTGTCCGGGGAGTCGACGTTGCCCATGGCGGCGGCGATGCCACCCTCGGCCATCACGGTGTGGGCCTTGCCGAGCAGGGACTTGGAGACCACGAGCGTCGAGCAGCCCGCCTCCGCCGCGGCGATGGCGGCGCGCAGCCCGGTGCCCCCCGCGCCCACCACCAGCACGTCGCAGTCGCGTGTCGTGTACGGCTCGGTCATCTCAGTGGACGAGGATGTGGGGGTCGGGCATGCCGGCCTGGAGCAGGCGGATGTAGACCTCGGCGGCGACCACGCTGAACATGCTGACCCAGGCCCAGAGGGCGTGGTGGCCGTTGAACACGGTGACCGTCTTCCAGAGCCGGAAGCGGGCCTGGCCGCCCTGGGCGCAGGAGAAGCAGTCCAGACCTCCACCCGCGTGGTGCCGAAAGGCGTGGCAGCCGAGGCTGTAGCCGGAGAGCAGGACCGCGTTGACCAGCAGGATCAGGGTGCCCAGGCCGAGGTAGAGGTGGCCGTTGTCGTCGAGCGACCCGAAGGCGTCGATCCAGAGGAAGATCAC
>DNAU01000155.1:4979-5168 GCA_003491925.1 Chloroflexota bacterium | reverse complement strand
GAGCGCGGTCCCGCGGCGCCTCACCGTGACCGTCCCGGATCTCGGGGAGCTGCCTGGCATCCTCGGCCTGGGCCCCAAGCCCGGAGCCGACGGTGCGTGGGACACCGCCGCGTCCGCCCCTCCGGTCGCGACCGCCGACCACCGGATCGTCCTGGCGGGGTTTGGCGGGCAGGGCGTGCTGCTGCTCGG
>DNAU01000155.1:4712-4900 GCA_003491925.1 Chloroflexota bacterium | reverse complement strand
GAGTTCCTCGCCGAAGCCGGGCTGAGCGCGGGGTACCACGTCTCCTGGCTGCCGTCCTATGGGCCACAGATGCGCTCGGGCACTTCGAACTGTCACGTGCGCATCTCCGCGGCGCCCATCGACTCCCCGCTGGTCTCTCACCCCACCGTGCTAATCGCTCTCAACGAGCCATCCCTGCGCAAGTTCCT
>DNAU01000155.1:4466-4645 GCA_003491925.1 Chloroflexota bacterium | reverse complement strand
GAGCCATCCCTGCGCAAGTTCCTGCCATCCGTGGAGCCGGGCGGGCTCGTCCTCTACAACGCCGACCGCGTGCCGGAGGACTGCTCGGCGAACGGCGTCCGGATCACCCCGATCGCCAGCACCGTCATGGCCGATCGACTGGGGTCGTTGAAGGTGGGCAACATGGTGATGCTGGGCGC
>DNAU01000155.1:0-4414 GCA_003491925.1 Chloroflexota bacterium | reverse complement strand
GGCAACATGGTGATGCTGGGCGCCCTGCTCGAGGCCACCGGGATGCTCCCTGAGGCGGCGCTCGAGCGGGCGCTGCACCGGCTGGTCACGCGGGAGAGCTGGTACGAGCTGGACCGCGCGGCTCTTCAAGCCGGGCGAGCGGCGGTACGGGGGCCGGCCGCCACACCTGCCGACCCGTCGCCGGCGCGAGATCCGGCTGGGGGCTGAGCGCTCGACCGACCAGTATCCTGCCCCTCCATGCCCGCCCCACCCCGGCCCCAGGACATCGGCGGGGCCCCCGAGTAGGCGACCGCCCCGCCCCACCCGGCAGCCGGCTGGTCGCGTCGAAGCGGGACCGAAGCCTCCCCTGCGCGGGTCAGGACGCGGTCGGCGCCAGGGAGGCGCGCAGGCCGGTGAGCACCACCTCGAGCCCGCGGGCGAACTCCGCGTCCGCGTCCCACTCATCCGCCACCAGGTGGGCGGCGCGCAGCGCGGCGAACTCCGGGTCGGGGTGCTCCTCCAGCAGCACCAGCATCGGCGCACCCCTGGTCGCCTCGCCCACCCCGCTGATCTCGCACAGGACGAATCCGAAGGTGTAGGCGAGCAGGGTGTCCCAGGCGGTCGTGGCATCCCGGCGATCGAATCCCGCCGCCTCGAGGATGGCGAAGGCGCGAGCCACCGGGGCCAGGCTCTCCGGCTCGGTCGGCGGGCGAGAGGCGATGAGCGTGAAGAGGGCCGGGTGAGCGAGCAGCAGGCGGCGGAAATCCGAGAAGCCCCGGCGGACCGCGTCCTCCCAGCCGATCGGGGTGGCCTCGGGGAGCGGCAGCCGGGCCAGCACCGTCGCCACCAGGCCGTCCAGGAGCGCCGCCTTGCCCGGGACGTGGTGGTAGATGCTCATCGCCTCCACGCCCAGGGCGGCGCCCAGGCGGCGCATCGAGAGCGCCTCCAGGCCCTCGGCATCGACCAGGGCGAGCGCCGTTTCCAGGATGCGGCGGCGAGTGAGGGTGGGGCGGTCGGCATTGACCAGGCGGTCAACTACATGGACTTCCGGACAAGCCTGGGCTCCCACCTGCCCGCCGCGGCCGTCCTGCTCGCGGTGACGACCCTGCTCATCCTCTTCGTGATGACCGGGTCGCTGGTGCTGCCGGTGCTGGCCCTGCTGATGAACCTGCTGACCCTGGGGGCCACCCTGGGGCTGCTCGTGGTCGTCTTCCAGAAGGGCTTCCTCAGCGGGGTGCTCGGCTTCTCGCCCTGATGGCATCGACCTGATGACACCGGTGGCGGGCGCGCTCGCCTTCGGCCTCTCCACCGACTACGGCGTCTTCTGCGTCGCCGTGGGGGCGCTGGTGCTCTGCCAGACGGTGGTGCTCAAGGAGATCGGCCTGGCGGCCGCGCTCGCCGTCCTCATCGACTCGAGCGTGGTCCGGGCGCTGCTGGTGCCGTCCCTGATGGCGATGCTCGGCCCCTGGAACTGGTGGGCACCCCACCCGCTCGCCACCGTTCACCGGCGACTCGGCCTCCGGCGCCTGGAGGCGGGCGAGGAGACGGCCGGGTAGCCGGGTCGGCTCGCGGCCTCAGTCAGGCGGGACGGAGGGGTCGAGCGGCTCGGGACAGCCCTCGACCTCCACGTCCACGACGTGGGCGATGTCGGCCGACGACCGGCCGACGTGGAGCTGGTACCGCCCTTCATCCACGTACCACCCGGCCTGCTCGCGATGCAGCGGGCTGTCGTGAACGTGGTCAGGCGGGTTGGCCCGGCGACCGGCGAGCTGAGGCCAGTGCTCGTCGGCCACGTCGTAATAGGCGAAGGCGCGATCGCCCAGCTCGAGGATCACCGTCGAGGACTCGCCCGGGTCGAGGTGCACCTTCGCGAAGGCCTTGAGCTCCTTGACCGGTCGGAGCCGCCGAAGCGGGGTGGTGTAGCCGCCGCCCGGTGGGGCGACGTAGACCTGCACCACCTCGACGCCACGGCGCGACCCGGTGTTGGTCACGTCCACCTCCACGCGCAGCCTCTCACCCGCGACGAGCCGCGTGGTCGAGAGCCGGGGCGCCCCGATCGCGAAGGTGGTGTAGGAGAGCCCGTGGCCGAAGGGGAAGCGCACCGGCAGCCGGCGCGCCTCGTACCAGCGGTATCCGATCAACAGCCCCTCGCCATAGCGGACCTCGCTGCTCTCCCCGGGGAAGTTGCCGAAGGCGGGCGCGTGCTCGATCCGGAGCGGGAGGGTGGTGGGCAGGCGGCCGCCGGGATCGGACTCGCCCAGGAGCACGTCGACCAGCCCGTTGGCGTACTCCTGCCCCGCGAACCAGGCCTGGAGCACAGCGTCGGCACGGTCCGCCCAGGGCATCCCGACCGGCGAGCCGGCGTTGACGACGACGACGCTGCGGGGGTTGGCCTCGACGACCCTGGTCACCAGCTCGTCCTGGCCCCCGGGGAGGTCCATGGTCTCGCGGTCGTACCCCTCGCTCTCCCATTCCTCGTCAGTGCCCACCACCAGGACGACCGCGTCGGCGCCGCGCGCCAGGTCGACGGCCCGATCCACACCCCCGGGGCCGGTCCCCGGCTCATGGACGACGTCGACGGCGGCCCCGAGCCGCTCGCGCAGCGCGGCCAGCGGGGAGAGCAGGTAGAAGGGCTGCACCCGGGCGCTGCCGCCTCCCGTGATCGCGGGGCGGTCGGCGTTCGGTCCGAGCACGGCGACGCGGCGCAGGCCCGCGCGGGCCAGGGGCAGGACGCCGCGATTGGAGAGCAGCACCAGCGCCTCCGCGGCGGCCAGCCGCGTGAGGGCGCGGTCCTCCGGCCGGTCCACCGGCCGCTCCTGCTCCAGCGGCGGGTCGTCCAGGGCGCCGACCCGGTCGAAGACGCCCAGGATGCGACCGACCGCGGCGTCGAGCAGCGACTCCTCGAGCCTCCCGGTGCGCACCGCCTCGGCGAGCTGGGGACCGGACGATCGGGCCGGGCCTGGCATCTCCAGGTCGAGCCCGGCCCGGGCGGCCTCGACGGTCTTCGACAGTCCGAACCAATCGGTCATCACCAGCCCGGCGAAGCCCCACTCCTGGCGGAGGATGCCGGTCAGGAACCGCGGCTGGTCGGGAACGTGGCTCCCGTTGACGCGGTTGTAGCTGGTCATCACGGCGAGCACGCCGGCCACCCGCACCGCATGCTCGAAGGGCAGCAGGTACAGCTCGCGCAGCGTCCGCTCGTCGATCACCGATGAGCTGGTGTAGCGCTCGAACTCGGTCTCGTTGCCGACCAGGTGCTTCACGGTCGCGATCACGCCCTGCTCCCGCACCCCGCGGATGTAGGCGACGGCCAGCCTCGCGGTGAGGATCGGGTCCTCGGAGAAGGCCTCGAAGTTGCGCCCCCAGAGCGGATGGCGGTGCAGGTTCACGGTCGGCGCCAGCAGCACGCGGGCCCCCTTGTCACGAGCCTGGCGGGCCACCGCCGCGCTCGCCTGCGCGACCAGGTCGGGGTCCCAGGTCGCGCCCAGGGCGGTCGCCGAGGGGATGCAGACCGAGGGGGTGACGGGGAGGAAGCCCGCCGTGTCGCCGCGCGCCCCGTTGGGCCCGTCGGAGAGCGTGACCGCGGGGATGCCCAGCCGGGGGATGGCGGCCGTGTGCCAGAAGTCGACCCCGGCGGTGAGCGACGCCTTCTCGTCGAGGGTCATCCGGGCGACCAGCGCGGGGACGTCACGGGGGGCGCCCCCCGCAGGGTGCGGCTGTGCGTCCTCCGTCGCCGCGCCCCCTACTCGGAGGGCGCCGCGGCCGCGGCCTCGGCCTTCTCCTTCCGCTCGCCCTTCTCGCGGCGACCGGGCTTGGGGGCCAGGTGCATCTTGACCTCGCCCTCGACGACCTCCACCACCACCGTGTCACCCGGGCCGTGCTTGAGGCGCAGCAGCTCCTCGGCCAGCGGGTCCTCGATCACCTTCTGGATGACGCGGCGGAGCGGCCGGGCGCCGTACACCTTGTCGAATCCCTGGGTGACGAGCTGGTCCTTGGCCTCGTCGGCGACGTTGAGCAGCAGCTCCTGAGCGGCCAGGTGGGTGGCGATCCGAGCCAGCATCAGGTCGACGATCTTGCGCATCTGCTCATGGGTGAGGCGCTGGAAGACGACCACGGCGTCGACCCGGTTGAGGAACTCGGGACGGAAGGCCCGCTTGAGCTCCTCCATGATGGTGTCGCGCATCCGGGCGTGGTCGGCGTCACCCACCTTCTCGTCCGGTATGGCCGGCTGGAACCCGAGCGACATGTTGTTGCCCTTGAGGTTGGCCACGCCGAGGTTGCTGGTCATGATCACGATGGTGTTGGCGAAGTTGACCGCCTTGCCCTTGGCGTCGCTCAGCCGCCCATCCTCGAGGATCTGCAGCAGCATGTTGAAGACCTCGGGGTGGGCCTTCTCGATCTCGTCGAAGAGCACCACGCTGTAGGGGCGGCGCCG
>DNAU01000110.1:386-3430 GCA_003491925.1 Chloroflexota bacterium | reverse complement strand
GGTCCGTGGGCGCTACAGCTAGTAGGGCAGCACCCCGGAGGTGGCTTGCGGTTCGCCGGCCAGGCCGCGGGGTGGGTGTCCGCCGGATCGGTCCGGACTGACCGATCCGTGACATTGAGCCCTCCCCACTGAGGGCTGCCGACCGTGGGTGTGAGCCGCCCTCTCGATCACCATGGAGCCGATGGTCACAGCGCTTCAGACCCACCAACTGCCCGCCCAGGTCCGAGACATCGTCGACGTCGCCGCCGAGCTGGGGATCGGGCCCGAGCTCCTCGAGCCGTACGGAGAAGGGGTCGCCAAGATCCGCCTGCAGGCGCTCGGGGCCCGGCCCACGGCGCGCAAGGCGCGCTACGTCCTGGTCACCGCGATCACGCCCACGTCGCTCGGCGAGGGCAAGACAGTGACCACCATCGGCCTGGGTGACGGGCTGCGCCGGATCGGCCGGCGCTCCCTGATCGCCCTCCGCCAGGGTTCCATGGGGCCCACCTTCGGGATCAAGGGAGGCGCCGCGGGCGGGGGCCGGAGCACCCTGGTCCCCTTCGACAAGGTCGCGCTCCACCTCACCGGCGACATGCACGCGGTCGCGGCCGCCCACAACCTGCTGGCGGCGATGGTCGACAACCATCTCTTCCACGGCAACGCCCTCGGCATCGACGCCGGCACCATCTCCTGGCGACGCGTCGTCGACGTCGACGACCGGGCCCTCCGCAACCTGGTCATCGGCCTCGGCGCCCCCCAGGACGGGGTGCCCCGGCAGAGCGGATTCGACATCACGGCGGCGTCCGAGGTGATGGCCGTGCTCGCCCTCTGCACCTCGCTGAAGGACCTGCGGGCGCGCCTGGGCCGCATCGTGGTCGGCCACGCCCGCGACCGCAGGCCGGTCACCGCCGAGGACCTGCACGCGACGGGGGCGATGGCGGTGCTGCTGCGTGACGCCATCAAGCCCAACCTGGTGCAGTCGCGGGAGGGCACGCCCGCGATCATCCACGCCGGACCGTTCGGCAACATCGCCCATGGCAACTCGTCGGTCATCGCGGACCTCATCGGGATCGGCGCCGCCGACTTCCTGGTCACCGAGGCGGGCTTCGGCGCCGACATGGGAGCCGAGCGCTTCTTCGACATCAAGTGCCGGGTGAGCGGGCTGCGGCCCGACGCGGCCGTCGTGGTCACCACGGTGCGCGGCCTCAAGGCCCACACCGGCAACCACCGCATCACCAGCGGCCGCCAGCTCCCGGGGCAGCTCTTCGAGGAGAACCCCGACGAGGTGCTGACCGGCGCGGCCAACCTCCGCAAGCAGGTGGAGAACTGCCGGCTGTTCGGCGTCCCGGTGGTGGTCGCCGTCAACGCCCACCCCGAGGACCACCCGTCGGAGCACGCCGCCATCCGCCGGGTCGCCGAGGAGATGAACGTGCGCTGCGCCGTCTCCTCGAACTACGCGGACGGAGGGGAGGGTGCGGTCGAGCTGGCCGGAGCGGTGGTGGAGGCGAGCGAGGAGGGCGCCGCCTTCCGGATGCTCTATGCGGACAGCGCCTCCCTCGAGGAGAAGGTGGCGGCCGTCGCGACCCGGATCTTCGGTGCCGCCGGGGTCGCCTACGAGGGCCCCGCCGCCCAGCAGCTCCGCCAGTGCGAGCGGGACGGCTTCGGCGGCTTCCCGATCTGCATCGCGAAGACCCAGCTGAGCCTCTCCTCCGACCCCCGGCTCAAGGGGGCCCCGACCGGCTGGACCCTGCCCATCCGCGAGGTCAGGGCGGCCGCCGGTGCCGGCTTCGTCTTCCTGCGGAGCGGCGAGATGCGGACCATGCCCGGGCTGCCCGCCGCGCCGGTGGCCGAGCAGATCGACATCGACGACGAGGGCAACATCGTCGGGCTCTTCCAGGGATCCCGATAGGGACGCCGAGAGCGCCTCGCGAGCTTGCCCAGCGCGGGGTGCTGGATCCCCGGGCGAGCCTCTGGGCGGCGGGCGAGTTTGCGCGCGCCATCGGCTACCCGGTCAGCGACTGGTCCGCCACGCCCCCGCCGGCCGCCGGGGTGGGCTTCGCGCCACCCGCACCCGGGACCGGCTCGCGCCATCGCCAGTCGGGACCGGCTTCGCGCCGCCGCCACCCGGGATGGGCTTCGCGCCCCCTCCGCCGCCCCCGAGCGGCTTCCCGACAGCACCCGCCGCCGGCTTCCAGCCCGCCACCGGCGGCTTCCCTCCCCCTCCGCTGGCGCCGGGATTTCCGCCCCCGCCGCCACCGCCGGGCTTCGCCGGAGGGCCTCCGCCCGGCTTCCCGCCCCCCGGCTCGGCACCGCCTCCCGGCCCGGGCGCCCCCGGAGGGCCGCCACCGGCCTGGGCCCCGCCTCCGGCCCCTCCGCGCAAGCGCGGCGGAGGGCTGCTGGCCCTGATCGCCGTCGGCGTCGTCATCGTCCTCGTCGCCGGCTACCTCGGGCTCGCCGCCGGGGCCAAGCTCCCCCCCTTCAGCACGACCGCGTCGCCCTCCCCGCTGGCCGTCTGCCCGAGCGGCGAACAGCTCCAGGCCGGCCAGTGCGTCGCGCCGACCCCCTCAGCCTCGCCGAGCGCGACGGCGACAGCCAGCGCCACCCCGTCCGCGACGGCCACCCCGGTGGCCAGCCCGTCCTCGTCACTGACCTCGCTGGCGAGCGTCCTGCCCAGCTACATCACCGGCAACACCGACGACGTCTGTCAGACCGAGGGCAGTGACGACTTCGTCGCCAGCGGCGAGAGTGGCCAGGAGCTCTGCGACATGAGCAACAACTCCAACGTCGTCGAGGACTACGTCCTCTACGCGGGCTTCTCCACCTCGGGCCCGGCCACCACCTACTTCACCGCGCTGCTGAGCGGGAACGGGATGAAGACCGGCCAGGGCGACTGCTCATCGCTGAGCCTGGCGACCGCCTCCGACGGCAGCTCCCAGTACTGCCAGGGCGGCTACACCACCAAGGGCAGCAGCGGCTCGGATCTCGTCTTCACCGGTACCAACGACTTCAACCTCGGCAATGGCACCCTGGTCTCCGGACTGCCCGAGTGCCTCGGCTCCACCACC
>DNAU01000110.1:0-290 GCA_003491925.1 Chloroflexota bacterium | reverse complement strand
CGCCCTCGACTGCGAGGGCGGCGAGTACCAGGAGATCAACGACGATTTCACGAGCGGCGACTTCTTCCTGGGGAGCTGAGCGGGCCCAAGCCGAAGTCCGCTCGGGCGGTCAGCGGCTCACGTCGGCTACGACTCCCCGGGCGGCGTGGCGTGGTCCCGCCGCCGCCGGCGCACCTCGGCGACTCGGAGGCGGTAGAGGGCGCGCTCCAGCTTGGCCGCGGCCATGGCGTCGCCGGCGTTCTCGGCCAGCACCTCCTCGGCCGCCCGGCGAGCCGCCTCGGCGCGGGCCT
>DNAU01000079.1 GCA_003491925.1 Chloroflexota bacterium | reverse complement strand
AACGCGCGCGGGTCGCCGGAGCTGCCGCTCATCAGCCCCATGCTGAGCTGGTGCTCCCGGCGCATCTGAAGGTGGAGCGTGGTGTTGGCCGTCGCCTCACGCTGGGCCAGCGCCCGGGAGAGCTCGAGCATGACTTCGGAGATGCCCTCCTCGAGAGGGGCGCCGGCCTCGGGGGCGGCGTCTCGCACCTCCTGACAGTAGCGTCGCAGGCAGTCGACGCAGGCCGTGATCGTGGTCCAGCGCGGGCTCAGCGAGAAGAGCGCGCGGGCGGCCCTCCGGCAGGCGTCGTGCGCCGGCTCGGTCGCCCCACATCCGGGCCCCACGCACCCGGCGATGAGCTCGACGGCCTGGTCGAGCGTCGCCAACTCCTCGGGCGGGAGCGGCTCTCCGCCGAAGAGCAGCCGTTGGAGCCGGAAGCGCAGCCGATCCCGTGGGGTCGGGAGGCTGGCCGGGTCGAGCTCCGCGATCACCTCGACCGCCGAGCCGGTCGCGCAGCCGCAGGACTCGCGCGGCACGAACCAGGTGGGCACCAGATGCCGCCCGGGAGCCACCGCGTGTCCGTCCACCATCTCGAGGAGCAGGCTCGCGGCGAGCCGGCCGGTCGCCCTGAAGCTCTGGCGAACGCTGGAGAGGGTGGGGCGGACCGACGAGGCCGCGTCGACGTCGTCGAACCCCACGATGGCCTGGTCGTCGGGCAGGGAGAGGCCCGCGTCACCGAGCGCCTTCATGACCCCGAGAGCGTTGAAGTCGGTCGCGGCCACCACCGCGGTCGACGGCAGGCCGGCGGCGAGCATCGCCCTCCCGGCCGCCTCGCCGCTGCCCTCCAGGTTGTCGCTGGTCTCGAAGAGCAGGCTGTCATCGGTCGCGATCCCGTGGTCGGTGAGCGCGTCGCGGTATGCGTCCAGCCGCTCGCGGGCGTCGGGCTGGAAGGGGCTCCCCACGAAGGCGATCCGGCGGTGTCCGTGCTGCACCAGGTGGGCGACCGCCTGGAGGACCCCGCTGCGGTTGTCCGGCCGAACCACCGGGCAGGAGAAGCCCGCCATCTCCTCGCTGAGCAGGACCACCGGCTTCCCGGCCCCCCGCAGCGCCTCCAGATAGGTCCGATCGACCGCGTTGACCAGCACGACGAAGCCGGCCACGTGGTCCCAGGCCGCGTGCAGGTTGTACTGCGGGACCAGGGTGTCGAGGCCCCCCTGGCTCAGGTCGAGGGTCTGGATGGCGATCACCCGGCCGCCGGCCGTCGCCACCGTGCTCTCGACGGCCGAGAGCACTGCGCTCATGTAGCTCCCGGCGACCAGGGGCGACAGGACTCCGATCCTGAGCTGCCCATCCCGCCTCTCGGCCACCGACCTCTCCTCAGCTGCACCGCTTCGTTGGGACCGCGTCGGTGGCTGTCCGCACTGCTGGCGGGGAGCCCCGTCGGGGGGCGGTGAGCGGAGGCGCAGCCTCGGGGCGATTCTGGCACCTACGCCAAGTCGCTTCCGAGAGGCCGGGGAGTTGTCATCAACTCGCCACAATCCGAGCTTCAGCTGCGATGGGCGGCTCTGATGATGGCCGGTCAACAGGCCGCCTCGATGCCACCGCCCCCCTCCACCGCATCGCCGGACGCCCACAGACCGGCGGCGCTGGACTACGCTTGGCAGCCGTACCCTCGTCGCCGCCGACGTCCCAGGAGAAGGACCCCGATCGGCCGGCCCATCGTCGGGCGGACGCCGTCCCCCGCGCGGGCCCGGATCGGAGCACATCGAGATGGCATCCAGAACGCGCTCCCGGCGCTCGCGCTACAACTTCCGCCCCCGCTGGATGACGACCCGGCGGATGGTCATCGCCGCCTCGCTGGTCGTCGTCCTGCTCGTCGGCGGCTTCAGCTATCAGGTCCTCGACGGCCTGGCTCACGCCTTCCACACCAACGTGCCCTCGGTCATCGCCAGCCTGGTCCGGGGCAAGAGCGGCTCCACCATTGAGACCAAGCAGGTGGCCAACGAGCAGCGGATCAACATCGCGCTCTATGGCTACGGCGGCGCCGGCCACGATGGGAAGTATCTCTCCGACTCGATCATGATCGTCTCGATCCAACCGCACCCGACCGGCCCGCCCTCGGTGGCCGAGATCTCCATCCCGCGCGACTGGTACGTGCCCATCGTCAACGCCGCCGGCAAGAAGGTGGACGAGGGCAGGATCAATCAGGCCTACAGCGATGGCATGCTCTATGGCGAGGGCGGGGTCCCGGCGGGTCATACCGAAGCCGGCGGGGTGATGGCCGACGCCGCCCTCAGCAACCTCCTGGGCATCCCCATCGACTACTTCGTCGGCCTCGACTTCACCGCCTTCCAGCAGGCGGTCAACGCCGTCGGTGGCGTCGACATCGACGTTCCGGTCGGCTTCACCGACGACCAGTACCCCGCCTGCGCGGCGGACACCTGCCCCTACGAGACCATCCACTTCAATGCCGGAGAGCAGCACATGAACGGTGCCGTCGCCCTCGAGTACGCCCGCTCCCGGCACGGGAACAACGGTCAGGGCAGCGACTTCGCGCGCAGCGCGCGCCAGCAGCAGATCGTCGACGCTCTCAAGCAGCAGGTGCTCTCGATCGGCGGCATCGGCGACCTTCCCAGCCTGCTCCAGGCGCTCGGCAACAACGTCGACACCAACATGACGATCGACGACGCGGAGGCGATCTACGACCTGGTCGAGGGCGTCAGCTCCGCATCCATCCTCCACGTCAGCCTCGACGATTCCAACTTCCTCTATGAGTGCGGGTATCCGGCCAACTGCGGCGCCGACTACCTCTTTGCCCACAACCGCGGTTACGCGCCCATCGCCCAGTTCATCCAGAGCGTCTTCGTCCCGTCCGCGGCGCTGGGCGAGGACCCCACGGTGGGCATCGAGGACGGCAGTGGCACGGGCGATGGGGCCTCCACCAGATGGGCCGGTATCTTCGCTCAGTTGGGCTGGACGACCCAGGACCTGGGCCCGGTCCCGACCCGTCCTGTGACCGAGGTCGTCGACCAGAGCGGCGGCAAGGACACTGCGGCTGCCGAATGGTTCGCGGCATACTTTGGTGTCTCCGTCACCACGGTGCCTCCGCCCAGCCCGGGGACGACCGGCACCGCCGATGGGGTGCTCGTCCTGCTGGGTCAGGACGAGGAGAGCAACTTCAACCACGACCCGGGGTATGGGAGCTGACCTTGCGCATCGGCATCCTCACTGGGGGCGGCGACGCTCCCGGGCTGAACGCTGCGATCCGGGGAGTGGGACGGCGTGCCCTCGCCCACGGTGATACGGTCATAGGTGTCAAGAACGGCTGGGCCGGCCTGATCGGCGACGGCGACTTCATGGAGCTGGACCGGCGCCTCTTCTCGGGCATCCTCCAGCTCGGTGGCACGGTGCTGGGCAGCTCCCGGACCAACCCGATGAAGCGTGAGGGCGGCCGCGAAGAGGTGCTGCGGAACCTCGGTCGCGCCGAGCTGGATGCGCTGGTCGCCATCGGCGGCGACGACACCCTCTCGGTGGCGGCATGGCTCGCCGAGCACGGCGGACCGGTGGTCGGGGTCCCCAAGACCATGGACAACGACCTCTCGGTCACCGACTACTGCATCGGCTTCGACACCGCGGTGAGCCGGGTTGCCGAGGCTCTCGACCGCCTTCACACCACCGCCGCCTCCCATCACCGGGTGATGGTGGTCGAGGTGATGGGCCGGGACACCGGCTGGGTGGCCCTGATGGGCGGCCTCGCCGGCGGAGCCGACCTGATCCTGATTCCCGAGGTCAAGGTGACCCTGGAAGAGATCATCGACCGGCTGCAGAAGCGTCTCCAGAGCGGCCACGACTTCAGCATCATCGTGGTCGCTGAGGGCGTGGAGGTGGCTGGCGTCACCGACCAGGAGCGGAGCGACGGCAAGGTCGACGCCTTCGGGCACGCCCAGCTCAGCAAGCGCGGCGTCGCCGAGACCCTCGCCGAGGTCATCGAGGAGCGCCTCGGACACGAGACCCGGACGACGGTGCTCGGTCACACCCAGCGGGGCGGGACCCCGTCGGCCTATGACCGGATCTGGGCAACCCGGGTGGGGGTGGCCGCCTACGACCTGGTCCTCGCCAAGCGCTGGGGGATGATGCCGGTGGTGCGCAACGGGACCGTCGAGACGGCGGCGATCGCCGACGTCGCCCGGCAGCAGCGCCGGGTGCCCGTCGAGCTCTATGAGCTCGCCAAGATCTTCTACTGAGCCTACGGAGCGAGGAGGGAGAGCCGCAAGGCTCTTCTCTCCGAGCGTAGGACGGCTCAGTACCTCGTACTGCGCGTGACGTAGCGAGGAGCGAGAGCCGCTAGTGCACTGACACAGAA
>DNAU01000360.1 GCA_003491925.1 Chloroflexota bacterium | reverse complement strand
CCAATGGGTGAGGTGGTGGGCCTCAATCAACAAATGTCAGCTTGGCGGCCGCCTTCCGTACCGGTCGCGAGCCCGCCAGAGAGCGGCAGGCGGCCCAGAGCCGAGCCGGGTGGTCCGCCTCCGGGGCGGCGACCGCCGAAGAGGCCTCGGCTGCTTCAGCCCAGCCGGCGGGCGCGACCAGTTCTGGTGGGTCCGGCTGCTGCCGCTACGTCACCTTTCGCCAAAGGCGGCTGCGCTCACGGCCACCGTGGCCATGGGGTATGCGCGTCCCCGCGGCGGCCTGGGCGCAACCCGGCCTGACGTGCTCCAGACCAGCCGATCCAGCATCTACTCCAAACGCGTCGGGGCGAGCATCCGCGCAGCCCGGTAGTCCCTCGGCCTCACCCAAGCGGACGTCGCCCGCCGGATGGACGTCTCCCCTCGCCATCCGGATGGACGTCTCCCCTCGCCATCCGGATGGACGTCTCCCCTCGCCATGTAGTCACCGTCGAGGCGGGCCGGGCCAAGCAACCAACCTCTCGAGCACACCGGCGGCCCCCAGCACTTCGCTGCCCGTCGGGTCAAGTCCCCTTGCGCGGTGTGAATTGGGTGGAGCTCTCGCAACGTCGGTGAGCTAGGCGACGAGGCCCTCCGTGAGCGCCTTGGTGAGCAGCGGCGGCCCGTGTGGGTGGAGTAGCAGGGCCATGCTGTGCTGGCTGAAGAGGCGACGGTCGTCCTGCCACTCGTCATGCTGGTCCCGGGACCACGGCGGTGGCGGGGCGGGGCAGGCTGGCGGTGGCGGGGAAGATGCCCACCACCTTGGCCCGGCGGTCGATCTCGGCGTTCAGTCGCTCGATGGCGTTGGTGCTGGAGATGGAGCGTCAGTGATCTGCGGGGAAGGCCATGTAGGCGAGCACGTCAGCCTCGGCCGCCTGGAGCAGCGCAGCGGCCTTGGCGAAGCGCGGCTCGAGCAGTTGGAGGGCGTGGCTCACCGCCTCGTGAGCGGTCTCCGCGGTGGGCTGGCTGGACGGGGAGCTGGCCCGTCGCCTGCTACGGGAGCGTCGATGCAAGCGACGTCCCGACCGAGGCATGGGCGCGTGGCGGAGTGATGTCAACCGTTTGGCCACCCGCCAGGGCCTGGTTGTGACAGCACGCGACTCGAGTCGGCGCTTCGTAACGACGATGCCACCTGATCGTGACAGGTCGATCGCAGAGTGATGGGCGCCAAGACGACCACATGGGAGATGGGATATGCGTCCGGTGCTCAATCTGCTGATTCTCGTAACGATCCTGTGCACCGCAGGTGGCGTCTCATCGTCGGTGGGGGCGCTGGTGACGGCATCTGCTCCGAGCGTTTCGGCTAGCGGCAGCCTGGGAGTCGGTGCCACGGCCGTGCTTGGCCCGTCGGATCCGAGCGGCATCAGCGCGGCACCTCCGGCGCTCGCCTCGGGAGTGAGGCCGACCGCCTCTGGCTCCGCCTCCAGGTCAGGTGAGGCGGCCTCCGAGGTGACCGAGGCCCCCACTTCGACGAGCATCGGGCTCTGGGCCGCGGACTGGGGCGGCGCGGCCAGTCAGCGCAGCGCCGCAGCCTGGCAGGCAGCGGCCGAGAACGACAGCATCATGGTCGGCGTCCCCGGCACCTACGCGAAGTGGATTCCCCAACTGCACGCGTGGAATCCGAACCTCAAGGTCCTCGCCTACAACCTGGGGCCGTACCTGCAGAAGGGGAGCGCCGCGTTCAACACCGTGTTGCAGAACGATCCCAGCTGGTTCGCTCGCGGCGCCAATGGCAACCTGATCAACCTTCCGTCATTTCCCGACAACTACTTGATGGACCCCGGCAACGCCGCCTACCGCGCCTGGCACGCTCAGCAACTCGCCGCGGTGGTCTTCCAGGACGGCTTCGACGGCGCCATGGACGACTCGATGGGCAACGACGTGCTGGGTCACTACGCCAGCGCCCCACCGGTTGACCCCACCACCGGGCAGGTCTACACGGCCACTGCGTGGATGACTGCCGAGGTCGCCATGCTCGACACCGACAAGGCGGCGTTGGATGGCAAGTACCTGGCCTTCAACGGTCTGGTCAGCGGTCCGCAGTATTCGCTGATCTCCTCCATCCTGGCCTCCTCGACGGCTGACGCCGGAGTGGCCGAGCTCTTCCTCCGCCAACCCAACGCACCCGTCTCAGAGTTTCCCAACCTCAGGTCCGTCGAGGACTCGCTGGCGATGATGACGAACATGGCGGCGCGGGGTAAGGCCTTCCTCGGCTGGACCAAGCTCTGGCCAACGGCAACCCCAGCCCAGCTGTCGCAGTGGGAGCAGTTTACCCTCGCCGTGGACCTGCTCGGCGAGAGTAGCAGCACATACGTCGACTTCATGCCGTCGCGCACTGCGGACAATACCTGCAGTCCCTACATCGGAACTGTCCCTGCGCTGGGAGCGCCCCTCGGGCCATATGTACAGAGCGGGGACACCTTCTCTCGGCAGTTCCAGGACGGCAGCGTGAGCCTGACCCTGGACAGCAACAACACCTGGGCGGTCAGCGTCTGACCCCGACCCAGCGGGGTGAAGGGAGCACGTGGCCGCCGCTGCGGCCCGTGCTCTGGGCTTCACGTAGGGTCGTTGGGATCCGGCGGCTGCAGGTTTCCCAACGAGCCCGGCGGCGCCGGACTCTGCCTCATCGCCACCAGCAGCAGGGGCGTCTACCTGCAGTTGAACATGTAGCTGAAGTTCTGGGCGATCGCGCCGGAAGCTCCCTGGGCGAGCAGATCGAAGGTTTGGACAGCATCGAGCGATCGTTGTGCTGGCTGTGGTTGTAGTCGGGGCTGACCAGCGAAACTGTGGGCAGGGCTACGGGCCAAAAAGAGCAAGCGCAGCTACCTACCGCCGCAAACTAATTGGGCGGGCCTGCCGCGATTGCACGCTGCTGGACGGGGTGCGGATAAGCGTGCTACCCTCCATTGCGAGTAGCGGGCGGGCCAAGGGGGGGGTACGTGGCGCCGACTTCCGTCCTGTGGACGGCGACAACCGGCATGGCGTGGGGCGCCTCGTGCCGAGTGGTGGGGTGCTGGATCTCCAGGACGCCCTCACGGTCAAGCAGGCTGTGCGGCTCCTCTGATGGAGTAAGTGCCCCACCACTGCCATCTGGCCATCTCGGCGGCCAGCCGTCACCTCGACGGGCTGCCCGAGCCGGAGATGCGCCCCCGGCGGCGGTGATCGAGGGCCGCGACATCGCCGATTGGACAGGCGACGGCTGTGTTTCCCCCGCCTGGCCAGCAGATTGATCCACGCAGAGGAGATTCGCGGATGACGAGGACTAGACGACTGATCAGCCTGCTCCTGCCGCTCGCCGCGCTGGGGGCCATCACCGTGCCGGCCCTGGCGCTGAGCCCCCCCCAGGCAGTGGTGTGGGGGAGCTGGTTCAGCCAGGCAACCGACTATCACGACGCCACCCCGACCGACGTCAATGGCATCCCCGGCACGGTCACCGCGGTGGCCACCAGCAACTCCGATGCCTACTTCCTAAGCTCCGACGGCCAGGTCTACGCTCTGGGCGCCGGCCAGAACGGCGAGCTGGGCGACGGGCAACTCGTTGACGACTGGGCAGGTCCGCCGGTCCAGGTGAAGTTTCCTGCCGGGGTCACGATCGCGTTCCTGAGCCAGGACGCCATGCCTTACGACGGGGCCATCGCTGTCGACACCACTGGCACCGCCTGGTTCTGGGGCAACGGGACCATGACCGACTGCATGCGCGGGACCTCACCGGTCGCCACCCCGGTGGCGGTGCCGCTCCCCGATGTCACCCAGGTCGCGGCTGCCTCTTGGCACGCCTTGTACGTCTCCTCGGGGACCCTTTACTCTTGCGGCCTGTACCAGTACGGGTCGACGGGGACCGGGAAGGCCGGTAATTGCTTGCCCTGCAAAGTGACGCTGCCTGCCGACAGCGCGGTCACCCAGGTGGTCGCCTCCTGCGTTGATTCCGGGGCACTGCTCTCGACTGGCGCCTACTACAACTGGGGTTCCAATGGCCAAGAGCAGCTCGGTGACGGAAGTTCCGGCGGCCAAAGCGCAGTGCCGGTCCAGGTGTCGCTGCCGGATGCGGTCACCTACGTCAGCCAAGGAGGTGACAACAACCACAACGGCTCTACGATCGTGCAGCTGGCCAACGGCTCCTGGATGACCTGGGGCGACGATCAGAGCTACGAGCTGGGCAACGGGAAGACCGCCAACGAGCCGAACCCCATCCCCATCACCATGCCGAGCGGCACCACCACCGCGGTGGAGGGAGGCCTCGACCTCTACGCGATGACGTCGAGCGGGGTGTACACGGTGGGCGCGGGCACCGCTGACCAGCTCGGCACTGGCGCCAAGATGGCCAAAGCCTTCGTGCTCTCCTGGTCGGGTACCCCCGCCGGCATCAGCTCCACCGCCAACAGCGTGGCGGTGCAGGTCGGCTGATGGTTTCCAAGGTCGACATCCAACGAGCGCCTCCAGTGGCGTCAGCCCGCTTTCCTGCTGGAGGTGGCGGGTCGGGAAAGTGCCATACCGAGAAGATGGCGGCGCCGGCCCCTATGGAGACCGGTTGGTCCCGGTGATCTACCGCGAGGCGAGCAGCCGCAGGGCGGCAGCGGAGCCGCGACCCGGGCCTCGGTGGCGCAGAAGGAGAGCAAGATCGCCCGCGGCCATCGCAGGGCTGCCTGGCGATCGGTGCTCTGCGGCGTCACAGACGGAGACACGGTCCCCACCACCTAGTGCACTGACACAGAAATAG
>DNAU01000128.1:14890-15642 GCA_003491925.1 Chloroflexota bacterium | reverse complement strand
ATGGTCGACGACGAGGAGCTGCTCGAGCTGGTCGAGCTGGAGATCCGCGAAGTGCTCGCCCGGTACGAGTTCAACGACGTCCCGGTGGTCCGGGTCTCGGCCCTCAAAGCCCTGGAGGGCGACAAGGAGGCCGGCGACCAGGTGATGACCCTGATGGAGGCCGTCGACACCTACATCCCAGTGCCCGAGCGGCCCACCGACAAGCCGTTCATGATGCCGATCGAGGACGTCTTCTCGATCGAGGGTCGCGGCACCGTGGTCACCGGCCGCATCGAGCGCGGCGTGATCAAGGTCAACGAGCCGGTGGAGATCGTCGGCATCCGGGACACCACCAAGACGGTGGTGACCGGGGTCGAGATGTTCCACAAGGAGCTCGACGGCGGCGGCCAGGCGGGGATGAACGTCGGCTGCCTGATCCGGGGGATCAAGCGCGAGGACGTCGAGCGTGGGCAGGTCGTGGCCAAGCCGGGCACCATCAACCCGCACACCAAGTTCAAGGCCCAGGTCTTCGTCCTCAGCAAGGAGGAGGGGGGCCGGCACACCCCGTTCTTCAGCGGCTACCGGCCTCAGTTCTACATCCGGACCACCGACGTGACCGGCAGCATCACCCTCCCCGAGGGGACCGAGATGGTGATGCCGGGCGACAACGTCGAGATGGGCGTGGAGCTGATCACCCCGATCGCCGTCGAGGAGGGGATGCGCTTCGCCATCCGCGAGGGCGGGCACACAGTCGGCGCCGGCGCCGTCACCTC
>DNAU01000128.1:0-14721 GCA_003491925.1 Chloroflexota bacterium | reverse complement strand
CCTCGAAGATCGTCGAGACCGTGGTCCGGACCGGGGCTCACGTCGCCGGCCCGGTGCCGCTGCCGACCCGTATTGGCAAGTGGACCGTGGTCCGCTCGCCCTTCATCGACAAGGATTCGCGCGAGCAGTTCGAGATGCGCACCCACAAGCGCATCCTCGACATCCTCGACCCCAACCCCAAGGTGGTGGACGCCCTGATGCGGCTCAACCTCCCGAGTGGCGTGGACATCGAGATCAAGCTCGGGGATCAACGATGATGCCGCTCATTTCCGCCCGGCTCGGCGTCAGCTCCAGGGGGGCGTTCGCCCCCCTTCGGCGCGCGGGAATGCGCGCCTACCCTCAAGGAGAGCGCGCTTGCCCCCACGGTCCGCTCCCAGGGCGCGCTTCTCGTTTCCTTGATCTGAGCGGCCTGAGCGGCATCGAGGAGTCTTCCGATGTCTAAGGGCCTCCTCGCCCGCAAGCTGGGGATGACCCAGCTCTTCACCGCGCAGGGCACGGTGGTCCCCGTCACCGTCCTGGAGGCGGACTCCTGCCACGTCGTCCAGGTCAAGACCACGGCCACCGACGGCTACGAGGCCGTCCAGCTCGGTCTCGGCGTGCGCAGGCCGCGCCGCACCAACAAGCCCCAGGCCGGCCACTTCAAGCGGGCCGGCACCCCGGCTCTCTCCCATCTGGCCGAGGTCCGCGACGCGGGCACCCCTGCTCCGGGCAGCCGGCTCTCGGTCTCGCTCTTCGAGGCCGGGGAGCGGGTGGACGTCACCGGCATCACCCAGGGCAAGGGCTTCGCCGGGCAGCACAAGCGCCACAACTTCAGCAGGGGCCCGGTCACCCACGGCTCCCACAACATCAAACAGCCCGGGTCGATCGGGTCGACCGACGCCGCCCGCGTCTTCAAGGGGCTGCGCATGGCCGGTCACCTCGGCGCCTCCCGGGCCACGGTCATGCGGCTCGAGGTGGTGCGGGTCGACGCCGAGCGCAACCTGCTGCTGGTGCGCGGGGCCGTGCCCGGTCACCGCGACTCGGTGGTGCTGGTCCGGGACAGCGCCCGCAGCGGAGTGGTGGTGGCATGAGCACCGCACCGGTCGTCGACCTCGCCGGCGAGAGCCAGGGGGAGCTGGAGCTTCCCGAGACGGTGTTCGCGGTGATCCCGCACGCAACCGTCATGCACCAGGCGCTGCTGCGCCAGCTGGCCAACGCCCGCCAGGGCACCCATGACAGCAAGACCCGCACCGAGGTCTCGGGTGGTGGCCGCAAGCCGTACCGTCAGAAGGGCACCGGCCGGGCCCGGCAGGGCTCGATCCGGGCCCCGCACTACGCGGGAGGCGGCACCGTCTTCGGGCCCACCCCGCGCTCGCACAGCCAGCAGATGCCGCGCAAGCAGCGCCGGCTGGCGCTGCGCAGCGCGCTGAGCGTCAAGGCCGCCGAGGGCCAGATCACCATCCTCGACGGGATCGACCTCGAGGAGCCCCGCACCAAGGTGGTGACCGGGTTCCTGCAGGCGGTCGAGGCCGGCCGGCGGGTCCTGGTCGTGCTGGGCTCGCACCACGACGCCCTCGAGCTGAGCGCCCGGAACCTCCCCGAGGTCCGGCTGATCCTGGCCGGCAACGTCTCGGTGCGCGACCTGCTCACCGCCGACACCGTGGTGATGACCCGGGATGCGGTCGACCACATCGCGGAGGCCTGGGGATGAGTCAGGGGCGCGCCTTCCACCAGGTCATCCTCCGGCCGGTCTCGAGCGAGAAGTCCTACAGCGAGATGGGGCGGTTGAACAAGTACACGTTCGCCTGCCCCACCGACGTGACCAAGGTCGACATCCGTCGGGCCATCGAGGAGGCCTTCCCCGAGCAGCGGCTCACGGTGCTCGCGGTCAACGTCCTGGCCGTTCACGGCAAGGTCCGCAACCGCCAGTACCGGCGTGGCCGGGGAGGCCGCCTGACCGGGAAGAGCCCTGACTGGAAGAAGGCCGTGGTGACCCTGGCCCCCGGGCAGAAGATCCCCGGGCTGTTCGAGGGCGTGTAGACCGATGCCAGTCAACAAGTACAAGCCGACCAGCCCGGGCCGTCGCTTCATGGCGGTCAGCTCGTTCGAGGAGGTGACCAGCACCACCCCCGAGCGGAGCCTCACCGTCCACCTCAAGAAGGCCAGCGGGCGCAACAACACCGGCCGGATCACGGTGCGCCACCGTGGTGGCGGCCACGCCAAGCTCTACCGGATCATCGATTTCCGGCGGACCAAGCGCGACGTCCCGGGCCGCGTGTCCGCGATCGAGTACGACCCCAACCGGAGCGCCCGGATCGCCCTCATCAACTACGCGGACGGCGAGAAGCGCTACATCCTGGCCCCGCTGGGCCTCACCGTCGGGCAGGTCATCAGCTCTGGCGTGGGCGCCGAGATCAAGCCTGGCAACGCCCTCCCGCTCGCCAACATCCCGCTGGGCACCACCATCCACAATCTCGAGGTCCAAAAGGGGCGTGGCGGCCAGCTGGTGCGCAGCGCCGGCGTGGCGGCTCAGCTGCTCGCCCGCGAGGGGGAGATGGCAACCGTGCGGATGCCCTCCGGCGAGGTGCGGCGGATCGACGTCCGCTGCTTCGCCACCGTGGGCCAGGTCGGCAATGCCGACCACGAGAACCAGAACATCGGCAAGGCGGGCAAGTCGCGCTGGCGGGGCTGGCGACCGTCGGTGCGCGGCATGGCCATGAACCCCTTCGACCACCCCCACGGCGGCGGCGAGGGTCGCAGCGGTGCCGGTGGCAACCCGCAGACGCCCTGGGGCAAGCCGGCGCTCGGCTACCGCACCCGTCGCAACAAGAAGACCGACCGCATGATCGTGCGTCGCCGGAAGAAGTGAGACCATGAGCCGTTCCCTCAAGAAAGGGCCGTTCTGCGACGACCACCTGCTGGCCAAGATTCAGAGGCTGAATCAGAGCCGGGAGAAGCGGGTCATCAAGACCTGGTCGCGGCGCAGCGACATCTTCCCGGAGATGGTCGGGCACACCATCGCCGTCCACGACGGCCGCAAGCACAACCCGGTGTTCATCACCGAGGCCATGGTCGGCCACAAGCTGGGCGAGTTCGCCGTGACCCGCAAGTACCGCGGCCACGGCCACCACACCGAGCGGAGCACCGCCCTCAAGTGAAAGTCGTCGCCACCGCCAAGGACGTGCGGATCACCTCGCGCAAGGCGCGGGTGGTCGCGGACAGTGTCGTCGGCCTGCCGGTCGCCGAGGCTCTCGCCCTGCTCAGCTTCACCCCGCGCCATGCCGCCAAGGAGGTGGCCAAGGTCATCAAGTCGGCGGCCGCCAACGCGGAGCACAACTTCAACCTGGAGCAGTCGTCGCTGCGCGTCGACCGCATCGACGTCGACCAGGCCGGGATGATGAAGCGGTACATCGCCAAGCCGCGCGGGATGGCCGGCAGCATCTTCAAGCGGATGAGCCACCTGCGCTGCTACGTGACCGACGAGGAGCCCGAGCCGGAGCGCCGCCGTCGCTCGGTGGTGGCGATGGCCGGGCGCGCGGTGCACCCTTCCACCAAGCCCGCGTCCGCCCGCCGCCGCCGTCCCGCCCAGATCCGGCGCGCTCAGGAGGCGGCCCTGGCTGAGGCCGAGGCGGCCACCACCGCGGTCGAGGGGGCCGCCGAGGGCGAACCCGTGGAGGAGGTCGAGCCGACCCCCGACGACGAGGGCGACGTGGTCGACGAGGCCGAGCCCGACGAGACGGGGGACCCCGACAGTGAGGCCGGCGGGCCGGGCGATGAGGAGCCCGAGGCCGAGACGGCTCAGGACGACGAGGAGAAGGACTGATGGGACAGAAGGTGAACCCTATCGGCTTTCGCCTCGGGGTCTACCGGCAGTGGGACGCGCGCTGGTTCGCGGAGAAGGAGTACACCAAGCTCCTTCACGAGGACCTGGCGATGCGCCGGTTGATCGCCAGCCGGCTGCGCAACGCCGGGGTGGCACGGATCGAGACCGAGCGTAGCGCCAACCAGTTGACGGTGATCATCCAGACGGCCAAGCCCGGCATCGTGATCGGCAAGCAGGGTGCCTCGGTGGACGCGCTTCGCGACGAGCTGGAGCGGATCAGCGGCAAGAAGGTCCGGGTGACCATCCACGAGATCAAGACCCCCGAGCTCGACGCCCGGCTGGTCGCCGAGAACGTCGCCTCCCAGCTGGAGAAGCGGATCGCGTTCCGCCGGGCCCTCAAGCAGACCGTCATGCGCAGCATGCGCGCCGGCGCCAAGGGTGTGAAGCTGGAGGTCAGCGGTCGCCTCGGCGGCGCCGAGATGTCGCGGCGTGAGTGGGATCGGGACGGCCGCGTGCCGCTCCACACCCTCCGGGCCAACATCGACTTCGGGCGGGCCGAGGCGCGGACCACCTTCGGTCGGATCGGGGTCACCTGCTGGATCTACAAGGGCGACTACGTCACCGCGACCGGGGAACCGGTGATGACCGGGGGGCCGGGACGCGAGGTCGTCGAGGTCGTGCGGCCGCTCGCCGCACCCGAGCGTGAGCGGCGCCCCATGGTGGCCCCCTCCGCTCCCGACCACGAGGAGGTGGCGCCGGTGGCGCTCGCCGAGGCCACCGCCGAGGGTGGTGGCGGTGTCGAGATCGGCCCGGTCGACAGCCCCGAAGCCGCGGACGAGGCGGTGGCGGTGCTCGGTGAGGTCGAGGCCGAGGCCGACGTCGATGTCGCCGAGGCGGAGATCGCGGAGCTCGACGACGAGGTCCCCGGCCTTGGCGTCGTGCCCGAGGCCGGCACCAAGGTGGAGAAGCTACCCGCCAAGAAGCCGGCGGCGCGCCGCCGTCCGGCTCCGGCGAAGAAGCCGGCCCCGGGCGTTGGGCCCGAGACCGAGGCGGAGGAGGACTGACGGTGCTGATGCCGAAGCGGACCAAGTTCCGCAAGCTTCACCGGGGCCGGCGGCAGGGTGCCGCCCAGCGCGGCAGCACCCTGAGCTTCGGCCCCTACGGGCTCCAGGCGCTCGAGCCCTGCTGGATGACCAACCGCCAGATCGAGGCCGCCCGCCGCGCCATGACCCGGCACGTCCGCCGCGGCGGGCAGATCTGGATCCGCATCTTCCCCGATCACGCCTACACCAAGAAGCCTGCTGAGACCCGGATGGGCTCGGGCAAGGGCCAGCCCGAGGGGTGGGTGGCGGTGGTCAAGCCGGGCCGTGTCCTCTTCGAGATGAGTGGGGTCACGGAGGAGACCGCCCGCGAGGCGATGCGCCTCGCCGCCCACAAGCTGCCGATTGCCACCCGCTTCGTCGCCCGGCAGGGAACCGGGGATGAGGCCGAGGCCGAGACGGAGGCGACGGCGTGAGCAAGCAGGTCGAGGCCGTGAACCTGCTCCGCAGCATGACCGCGGGAGATCTCGCCGAGCATCTGCGCCAGCAGCGCCGCAAGCTCTTCGAGGTCAGGTTTCAGCAGGCGGCCGGTCAGGTCGAGAACCATCGCCAGGTGCGTGAGCTGCGGCGGGAGATCGCCCGCACCATGACCCTCCAGCTCGAGCTGGCGCGCGGCCACCATCTGGTCTCCGATCTCGAGGTCGAGGAGGAGCCCGAGGAGCGGCCCCGTCCGCGAGGCCTGCTCCGGCGCCGTTCGAGCGCGGTGACCTCCGTCGAGGAGGAGCCGGTCGAGTCCGGTGCAGCCGGGGCGGACGCCGTCGAGGCCGAGCCCGTCGAGTCGGGTCAGGACCAGAGGCCGCGCCGTGCGCGCCGTCGCAGTGACAGCGCGGTGACCGCCGTCGAGGAACCGGAGGCCCTGGAGGCGCCGGACGCCGCCCCCGAGGAGCCGCCCGTTGCGGACGACGAGCCGGCTGACCCCGCAGGGGCTGCCGAGGACGTCGCCGAGATCGCTGACGAAGGGGCCGCCGGGCCCGACGAGGAGCAGACAGATGAGTGAGCAGCCGGCCGAGCGGGGCCGCCGCAAGGTCCGGGACGGCGTCGTGGTCAGCGACAAGATGCAGCAGACCGTGGTGGTCCTGGTCGAGGAGAAGAAACCGCATCGCCTCTACAAGAAGGTGGTCACCCACAACCGGCGCCTCAAGGTCCACGACGAGGAGGGGACCTGCGCGGTGGGGGACCGGGTCCGGATCACCGAGACCCGCCCGATCTCCAAGGAGAAGCGGTGGCGGGTCGCCGAGATCCTCGAGAAGGCGAAGTAGGCGGTGATCCAGCAGGAGAGCATCGTCAAGGTGGCGGACAACAGCGGGGCGCGCGAGCTGCTCTGCATCCGCGTGCTCGGCGGCAGCCGGCACAAGTACGGCTCGGTGGGTGACGTCATCATCGGGACCGTCAAGGTGGCCCAGCCCAACGCCCAGGTCAAGAAGGGCGATGTGGTCCGGGCGGTCATCGTGCGCACCGTCCAGCCCTTCCACCGCCCCGACGGTAGCCAGATCCGCTTCGACGAGAACGCGGCGGTGCTGATCAACCCCCAGAACAACCCGCGCGGGACCCGCATCTTCGGGCCGGTGGCCAGGGAGCTTCGGGAACGCAACTTCATGAAGATCGTGTCGCTCGCCCCGGAGGTGATCTAGGTGACCCCGGGACGTCGGTTGGAGGTGGGCTAGATGGGCACGGTGGCCAAGCGTCTGGCCGGCCTGGCCAGGCACCGCCGGGTGGAGGTGGCGCACGAGGGATGGGCCGGCGGCCGGATCCGCCCCCTCGACATCCGCAGCGGTGACACCGTCGAGATCATCGCGGGCAAGGACAAGGGCAAGCGCGGGGTGGTCGAGCGGGTGGAGACCGAGCGCCAGCGCATCGTGGTGCGCGGCGCCAACCTGATGAAGCGCCACACCAAGGCCAACACCCAGGGCAACGTGCAGGGCGGGATCGTCGACTTCAACGGCCCGATCGCCTACAGCAAGGTCCAGCTGGTCTGCAACCGCTGCGAGAAGCGCACCCGGATCACCCGCCAGGTGACCGAGGAGGGCGTCAATGTGATCGTCTGCAAGAAGTGCGGCGAGCGCTACGAGCGGGTGGCCGGCTGATGGCTGTCGCCGTTGCCGAGGCTCCGCGCCTCCGCCGCGAGTACCAGGATCGGGTGGTCCCCGAGCTGGTCCGGGAGTTCCGCTACACCAACGCGATGGAGGTGCCCCGGATCGAGAAGATCGTGGTCAACATCGGCCTGGGTGAGGCGATCCAGAACGCGCGCGCCATCGACGCCGCGGTCGCCGACATCAAGACCATGACCGGCCAGGCCCCGATCGTGATTCGGGCCAGGAAGTCGGTGGCCGCCTTCAAGCTGCGGGCCGGGATGCCGATCGGGGTCAAGGTGACGCTCCGCTCCGATCGGATGTGGTATTTCCTTGACAAGCTGATCAACGTTGCCCTGCCTCGGATTCGCGACTTCCGGGGAGTCGACCCCAAGGCCTTCGACGGGCATGGCAACTACACCCTCGGTCTCCGGGAGCAGCTGGTCTTCCCGGAGATCGACTACGACAAGATCGACAAGCTGCGCGGGCTCGAGATCTGCATCGTGTCGAGCGCCAGGACCGACGACGAGGGGCGGGCTCTGCTCACCCACTTCGGCATGCCTTTCCGGAAGAGTTGATGTTGATTCATGGTTCGCGTGCGTCGGCTCCCGCCGATACGGCGCGACGAGGTGCCTGATGGCCAAGAAGTCACTGATCGCCAAGTCGCTGCGAGCGCCCCGGTTCTCCACTCAGCAGCACCATCGGTGCGCGCTCTGCGGGCGTCCGCGCGCCTACATGCGCAAGTTCGGCATGTGCCGCATCTGCTTCCGGGGGCTGGCCAGCATGGGCCAGATCCCGGGGGTCAAGAAGAGCTCGTGGTGAGAGCATGACCAGCGACACCATCGCTGACATGCTGACCCGGGTCCGCAACGCCAACGCGGCCAACCACCGGACCGTGGTCATCCCCTCCAGCCGGATGAAGGCGGAGATCGCCCGCGTGCTCAAGGAGGAGGGCTTCATCGCCGACTACGCGGTGAGCGGTGAGACTCCCCAGGAGATCATCACCATCACCTTCAAAGCGCGCACCGCCCGGGGCCGCGCCCTGAGCGGGCTGCGCCGGATCAGCCGGCCGGGCCTGCGGGTCTACGCGCGCAAGTCGGAGCTCCCCCGCGTGCTCGGCGGGCTGGGGGTCGCGGTGATCTCTACCAGTCAGGGCCTGATGACCGGTCAGATGGCCCAGCGCCTCGGCCTCGGCGGCGAAGTCGTCGCCTTCGTGTGGTGATCTGATGTCCCGCATCGGTCGCCAACCCATCCCCCTTCCCGCCGGCGTACGGGTGGCCGCGACCGGCGCCCACGTCTCCGTCTCCGGCGCGCGCGGGACCCTGGAGCGCCTGGTGCCCCCGGCCATGACGGTCGTGGTCGGCGACGGCGTGGTCGAGGTCCAGCGTCCCACCGACAGCGCCGTGCACCGCTCCCTGCACGGGCTGACCCGAACCCTGATCGCCAACATGGTGGAGGGGGTGAGCAACGGGTTCACCCGCAACCTCGACCTGGTCGGCGTCGGTTTCCGCGCCAGCAAGCAGGGCGCCGACCTGGTGCTGACCGTGGGTTACTCCCACCCTATCCGCTACACGCCCCCCGAGGGGGTGACCATCGAGGTCCCGGCCCCGACCCAGATCGTGATCAGCGGGGCCAACAAGGAGATGGTGGGCCAGGTGGCCGCCAAGATCCGCTCGTTCCGCAAGCCCGAGCCGTACAAGGGCAAGGGCATCCTCTACCGGGGTGAGCGGCTGCGCCGGAAGGCCGGCAAGTCCGGCAAGGCAGGCAAGGGCAAGTAGGCGAGGACGAGGATGTACACCAAGCACGATCGAGAGGCGGCGCGCACGCGACGCCACCTGCGGGTCCGCCGCCGCGTCGAGGGCACCGCGGCGCGGCCGCGGCTCTGCGTCCATCGCAGCCTCCGCCACATCGCGGCGCAGGTCATCGATGACACCGAGGGCCGCACCCTGGCGGCCGCATCGACCCTGGACCCGGAGGCGGCGAGCCGGATCAGCGGGAGCCGCGCCACCTCCGGGGCCGCCGCGGTGGTCGGCGAGCTGGTCGCCGCCCGCGCCCTCGCCCAGGGGGTCTCGAAGGTCGTCTTCGACCGGGGTGGCTACCTCTATCACGGCCGCGTGGCGGCTCTCGCCGAGGCCGCCCGCAAGGCCGGATTGGAGCTCTGAGTGTGATGGCGATGCGCATGGATCGACGCGACGACCGCGGGGGAGATCGCGGCAGCGAGCTCACCGAGAAGATCGTCTCGCTCAACCGGGTGGCGAAGGTGGTGAAGGGTGGCCGCCGCTTCTCCTTCAGCGCCCTGGTCGTGGTCGGTGACGGCCAGGGCCGGGTCGGCGCCGGCCTGGGCAAGGCGGGCGAGGTGCCCGACGCCATCCGCAAGGGCGTCGAGGACGCCAAGAAGCACATGATCACCGTCCCCCTGGTGGGACGGACCATCCCCCACGACCTGCGCTACAAGCTGGGCGCCGCCCGGGTCCTGCTCCGTCCCGCGGTGCCCGGCACCGGGGTCATCTCGGGCGGGGCGATGCGCGCGGTCGTCGAGGCCGCCGGCATCCACGACATCCTGACCAAGTCGCTGGGCAGCAACAACCCGATCAACGTGGTCCGGGCGACGGTGGCGGCGCTCGCCAGCATGCGCACGCTGGCCGAGGTCGCGGCGCTCCGGGGCAAGACCCCCGAGGAGATCGTCGGCCGCAAGCGCGCGGCCCAGATCCTCGGCGAGAGCGCCGCCGCGGCGGAGGCGGTATGAGCCGCATCCGCACCGCCGAGACGGCCCCGGGCGGGGCGGACGAGGGGGTGGCGGAGACCGCCCCGGTCGCCACCATCCGCGTCACCTACCGGAAGAGCGCGATCGGCTATGCCCAGGACCAGAAGGCGACCGTCGCCGCGCTGGGCCTGCACCGCCTCCACCAGACCGTGGTGCACGCCGACACCCCGGCGGTTCGCGGGATGGTGCAGAAGGTGCGTCACCTGGTCAGCGTGGATGGCGTCCCCGCCGACAGCCCCGAGCTCGCCGCCGCGGCGGCCGCCGGGGGCGAGGTCAAGGACGCGTCGAGCCGGAGGGAGTCATGAAGCTGCACGAGCTGCGCCCGGCCCCGGGAAGCCGGCGATCGCGCAAGCGCATCGGGCGGGGGATCTCCGCCGGTCAGGGCAAGACCTCGGGTCGGGGCCAGAAGGGAGCCGGAGCTCGCGAGGGGGCCAAGGTGCCCCGCGGCTTCGAGGGTGGCCAGATGAAGATGACCATGCGGCTGCCCAAGCTGCGTGGCTTCACCAACCGCTGGCGGGTGGAGTACACCGCGATCAACGTCAGCAAGCTCAACCGCTTCCCGAGTGCCGCGATCGTGGACGGTGCCGCCCTCGCCCAGGTGGGCCTGGTGACCCGTCCCGGCGAGCGGGTCAAGCTGCTCGCCGCCGGGAAGCTCAAGGTGGCGCTGACCGTCCGTGTGCAGCGCGCCTCCGCCGCCGCGATTCGCGCCGTCGAGGCCGCCGGCGGACGGCTCGAGCTGCTCGAGACCCGCCCGGCCAAGACCGAGCGGGCCGCGCCGGGCGACGCCGGCGCCACCGCCGGCGCCGGCCCGAACACTGGGGATGACGAGGAGGCGGAGCCCGAGGGGTGAACCTTCTCCAGGCCCTCGCTCAGGCGCTCAGGATCCCGGAGCTGCGCAAGAAGCTCGTCTTCACCCTGCTGCTCCTGTTCGCCTTCCGGGTGCTGGCCTCGATCTCGATCCCCGGCGCCAATCCCACCGCGCTCAACGACCTCTTCACGGGCAACACCCTGCTCGGTCTGCTCAACCTCTTCAGCGGCAACGGGCTGGCCCACTTCACCATCGTCGGTCTCGGGCTGAACCCGTACATCAACGCCACCATCATCATGCAGCTCATGACCGTGGTATCGGTCCGGCTCAAGGAGCTGTCCAAGGAGGGGGAGGTCGGGCGCAAGCGGATCACCCGCTACACCCGCTGGCTGACCGTCCCGCTGGCCGCCCTCCAGGCTTACGGTTTCATGGCCCTCTTCACCAACTCGAGCGCGACCAGCGCGGGCGCGATCATTCCCAACCCCACCGTCACCGAGACCCTCACGGTCATCCTCACCCTCACCGCCGGCACCATCGTCGCCATGTGGCTGGGCGAGCTGATCACCGAGTACGGCGTGGGCAACGGGGTCTCGCTGATCATCTTCACCGGCATCATCGCCCAGCTCCCGGGCGCGCTCTTCAGCTACGGCTCGGAGGGCGCCTCCAACGTCTTCCACATCTTCGAGATGGCCGTGATCGCCCTGGTGGCGACCGCCGGCATCATCTACGTCCAGCAGGCTCAGCGGAAGGTCCCGATGCAATCGGCCCAGCGGGTGCTCAACCCGCGGACCGGGATGGCGTCGGCGGGCGGCCGGCGCAACTTCCTGCCGCTCCGGGTCAACACCGCCGGGGTCATCCCGATCATCTTCGCGATCTCGATCATGGCCTTCCCGACCATCTTCGCCAACTTCTTCGGACAGGCGACCGGCTGGCTGTCCACCGCCTCCACCTGGATCAGGGACAACTGGCAGCCCAATGGCGGCACCCTGCCCCTCGACCTCCTCTACAACGGCATCGAGTTCGTCCTGATCCTCGGCTTCACCTACTTCTACACGGCGGTCGTCTTCGATCCCAACGACGTGGCCGACAACCTCAAGAAGTCGTCGAACTTCATCCCCGGCATCCGGCCCGGGCGCCAGACGGCCGAGTACCTGGGCAAGGTCATGGGCCGGATCACCCTGGCCGGCGCCATCTTCCTGGCCTGCGTCACCGTGGTGCTCCCGCTCGCCACCAGCTTCCTGACCGGGGTGTCGACGTCCCAGTTCCTGCTCGGAGGCACGGCCATCCTGATCGTGGTCGGCGTGGCCCTCGACACCATGAAGCAGATCGAGACCCAGCTGCTGATGCGCCAATACAGGGGATTCATCCGATGATCGTCATCCTTTTCGGCGCGCCCGGCAGCGGCAAGGGAACCCAGGCGGAGCGGGTGGCCGCGACCACCGGCACCCCCCACGTCTCCACCGGGGCCATCCTGCGCGCCGAGGTGGCGCGGGGGTCGGCGCTGGGGCGTGAGGCGCAGCCGATCATGGAGAGCGGCGCGCTGGTCCCCGACGACCTGATGGTCCGGATCATCGAGAGCCGGCTCGCCGAGCCGGACGCGACCGGCGGGGTCATTCTCGACGGCTTCCCGCGCACCGTCCCCCAGGCGGAGGCGCTGGACCTGATGCTGGGGCGCAACGGGCGTGAGGTCGGGTTGGTCCTCTCCCTCGAGGTCGACCCGGACCTGATCCGCGAGCGGATCCTCCGGCGCGCTGCCATCGACGGGCGGAGCGACGACAACCCCGAGGCGCTCGCCGCGCGGATGCGCGTCTATCAGCGCGACACCGAGCCGGTTGTCGACCACTACGTGAGAGCGGGCACCCGGATAGAGCGGATCGACGGTTCGCCGCCGATCGACCTGGTGACCGCCGAGATCCTGAAGGTGCTGGGGGCGCCCACCGCGCCCCCCGCCGCCGCCTCCACGATCGCGGGGGCGGAGACCGCCTCATGACGGGGGAGCGACGATGAAGATCGAGGGCTTCCGGCTCAAGCGGCCGGACGAGATCGAGAAGATGCGGACCGCGGGCCGGGTCCTCGGAGCCTGCCTGGCCCACGTCGCCGCCGCCACCCGGCCCGGCGTGCGCGCCATCGATCTGGACCGCGAGGCGGAGACCTTCATCCGCGATCACCGCTGTGTCCCCGGCTTCATCGGCTACAACGGCTTCCCCAACTCGCTCTGCGTCTCGATCAACGAGCAGGTGGTGCACGGCATCCCCGGCGAGCGGGTCATCGAGGAGGGCGACCTGGTCTCCCTCGACTGCGGGCTGATCCTCGACGGGTGGTGGGCCGACTCGGGCCTGTCGCTCTGCGCCGGGGTGGCCGAGCCGGAGGCGAGCCGTCTGCTCGAGGTGACCGAGGAGGCGCTGCGTCGGGGGGTCGCGGCGGCCCAGCCCGGCGGCTTCATCGGCGACATCGGCCACGCCGTCCAGAGCTACGTCGAGGCCTGCGGCTTCTCGGTGGTCCGCCAGTACGTCGGCCACGGGATCGGCCGGAACATGCACGAGGCTCCCCAGGTGCCCAACTACGGCAAGCCGGGCACCGGCAACCTCATCAAGCCGGGCCTGGTCTTGGCCATCGAGCCGATGGTCAACGCCGGCAGGGCGGAGACCCGGGTGCTCGACGACGACTGGACGGTGGTGACCGCGGACGGGCGGCTCTCCTGCTACTTCGAGCACACCGTGGCGATCACCGCCACCGGCCCGGAGATCCTCTCGGTGAGGCCGGAGACCGCCCGGGTGGAGGGATGACCGGTGCCTCCGCTTCGCCGTTTGCCCGAGGGGGGACCCTGGTATACTCAGGCACCGTGGCTGCTCGGCAGCCCGATTCGGCACGCCCGATGACGCGGGCTGACGAGCCGCTCGTGGGGCGAGTCATCGAACCTCTCCCCGACGCGCTCTACCGAGTCGAGCTGGCGGACGGGCATAAGGTCCTCTGCCATCCGGCCGGGAAGGCCCGCCTCCAGGCGGTCCGGATCCTCCCGGGTGACAGGGTCCAGGTCGAACTCTCCACCGCCGACCCCGGTCGGGGGCGGATCATCCAGCGCCTTGCCTGACCGGGACGAGCCGGCAGGCGGGAACACCCCCAACAGAGAGAGATGAAAGTGACATCCAGCAGCAGGAGCCGGGACGGCCTGGACGGCCGGACCTCCGGCTCGCCATCCAACCACCGGGAGATCTGGGCATGAAGGTGCGCGCCTCGGTGAGGCGGATGTGCGAGCGCTGCAAGATCATCAAGCGTCACGGTGCGGTCCGGGTCATCTGCGAGAACCCCAAGCACAAGCAGCGGCAGGGGTAGGGGCGAGACGTGGCACGCATCGCCGGCGTCGACGTCCCGCGGGAGAAGCGGATCGAGATCGCCCTCACCTACATCTACGGGATCGGGCTCTCGACCTCCAAGCGCGTGCTGAGCCTGGCCCAGGTCTCGCCCGACATCCGGGCCCGGGACCTCACCGACGCTCAGGTGGGCCGCCTGCGAGACGTGATCTCCAAGCAGCTCCAGGGCCGGGTCGAGGGCGACCTGCGCCGCCAGGTCGCGCTCAACATCAAGCGCCTGATGGAGATCGGGACCTACCGAGGCCTCCGCCATCGCCGGGGCTTGCCCGTCCGGGGTCAGCGCACCCGCACCAACGCGCGCACCCGTCGCGGTCCCAAGAAGACGGTGGGCGTCCGCCGCGCCAAGGCCAAGAAGTAGATGGGCAAGAAGAAGAAGGTCGTCCGCACCCGGCGCCGCGAGCGCAAGAACATCGCGGTCGGGCATGCCCACGTGCTCTCGACCTTCAACAACACCATCGTCAGCCTGACCGACCCTCAGGGCAACGTGATCGCCTGGGGATCGGCCGGCGCGCAGGGTTTCAAGGGCTCGCGCAAGTCGACCCCCTACGCAGCCCAGGTGACCGCCGAGGCGACCGCCCGGCGCGCCATGGAGCACGGCCTCAAGACCGTCGAGATCTTCGTCAAGGGACCGGGCGCGGGCCGGGAGGCGGCCATCCGCAGCCTGCAGGCCTCGGGCCTGGAGGTGACCGCCATCACCGACATCACCCCGATCCCGCACAACGGCTGCCGCCCGCCCAAGCGGCGGCGGGTCTAGGGGGCGCCCGCGATGGCCAACTACAACGGTCCCGTCTGCCGCCTCTGCCGCCG
>DNAU01000063.1 GCA_003491925.1 Chloroflexota bacterium | reverse complement strand
GAAGTTCTGGCCCGGCACCGTGCACCAGTGTCCGACCACGAGCGGCTTTACGTGCGCCAGTTCCAGCGGTCGCTTGAGGAGAGGATTGTCGTAGAGGTAGATCTGCCCGACCGAGACGTAGTTGGCGGCTCGCCAGTACGCGTCCATCCGTTGCAGGAGTTCCGGTGCGAGTGTCGGTGTCGTCATGGCCTGGAGCTCCGGGTGTCGAGATGGATGAGGTCGTGGCCTGGGGGGCAGAGGTGGGTACACGGTGGAAGCAAGACGCCTCTCCGCGAGGGAACGGCAGCGTGCGCACGGTCGGGTGGCAGGTCCCGCAGGTTGGGCCGCGAGAGGGGTGCATCGGTGACGGGACAGCCGATGCCGTGATCACGGTCACACACCTCCGACCGCTGCGTTTCGCGGCTGGATCGAGGGAGCACCCCGGAGGACGGCGCCACCACTCGGACATGCACCTTCGAGCGCGCCGCTTCAACGAGGATCATGGCATGGGCGGGGTGGGCGCGTCGGTACGCTTACGTCCCAAAGAATCGAAGTGGGCCTGATCCGCGGTCCGAGCCAGCCATTGCCTTGGGTGTTTGGGAAGCGCTGAGGATCGGCGCATTTCCGGCCCCGCGCACGCGGGAACCACGATGGCGAGACAGAGACCGCCAATACCGGCAATAGCGCTGTTTGGAGGGACTGGTGGATGCCGGCGAAGCCGTCGCCCGCAGCGAGCTGACCCTACTTGAGTCGCTGGCTGGTGTCCGCACCCGTAAGCGCGCGGTCCGGCGGGCCTTCTTCTTCTCGATCTCGTTCGGCCCGTATTGGTTCAGCCGGTTCTGGGACTCGACCTGGATGAGGCCGATCGGCGACGACCCCAGCCGCTTCTCCACCTCCGCCAGCAGAAGCGATCTCAAGTCGTCCTTCGCATCCGATTTCGATGCCACCTTCGGCTCAGCCTCATCCGCGTTCCGCGTCACGGTGACGATCCTCCTGTTCTTGTTACCCGCAATGCGTCCGCCACCGCTACTCCGCGATGCTCTCGAGCTGCTCCGCCACCGCCCCGAGGAGGCGGGCGCATCGCTCAAGCAGGCGAGCCCTCGCCTGAAGGGCCTCCCGTTCGGCATCGGCGACGCCCCCCAGCCCGGCCACCTCTAGGTTCAGCGCCTCGGCGGTGAGTTCCTGCACCAGGCTGTCGCGGATCTGGCCGGCAATGGCGCGGCAGCGTGCCGCTGACCGCTCCAGCTCACCTGGCGCGGGGGCGGCCCCTTGGTCCGAGGACTGTTCGAAGTCCGCTTTCACGCCACGACGCTAGGCTCAGCCGTGCCAGCCGAGCCATGCCCCCGGAGTGCCGGACACCCGGGATCTCTTCTGGACATTCACGCGATGTGGCTCCTCACAAGGGGACCACTCAGTCTGTTTGTGTCTTTATACTACTCCGGATGCCACGCTTGCGGGACGCCACCCGGCTGGAAAGACGCCGGAGCTTCGTCGAGGCCGCCTGGCGGCGGGCTGCCTCGCAGGGGTGGCGAGACATGACCGTCGATGACGTCTGCGCTGAGGCCGGCTTCAGCAAAGGCGCCTTCTACTCGCATTTCGCCTCGAAGCGGGCGTTACTCGACGCCCTCATCGACGATGATGCCAACGCCGTCGTCGAGGTCATGGGACGTCTGGAAGCAGAGCATCTCGACAGGCCTGAGCGCCTACGACGGCTAACGCGGATGATGCTCGAGCGTGCCGGGGATACCTCGCGGGTTCAGGTGCGAACTGATCTCTGGGCAGCCGTCCAGACCGAGCCGGAGATCCGCCAGCGGGTCAAAGTCGCCGTCGACGCCCAGCGCCGCGTCATTCGACGCTGGGTGGAGGAGGCGATCGCAGACGGCGAGATCGTCGAGTTGCCCGCCAACGCGCTCGCCTCCATCCTCCTCGCCCTCAACGACGGCCTCATGCTCCACCGAATCCTGGACGAGAGCGGCTTCCGCTGGGAGAACGTCAGTCGGGCCCTCGATGCGCTGCTGGCGGGGATCACGACGCGGTGAGAAAGGGGATCCCACTGCCCGGCGTTGATGTCGGGGCGCTGCGAGAGTGGCTGCGCCGCAGCCGGGTAGGATCGGTGCTCCGGTCCGGGTCGACGTGGCTGCGCGGCTCACGGCTCGGACTGGTGGTGATGGCCCTGCTGGTGGGCGTGGGGGCGGGTCTCGGGGCGGTCGGGTTCCGGTACTTGATCTCCGCGTTCACCTGGCTGGCGACCGGATACCAGCAGTTCGGCCAGCAGGGACGCGTGGCCAGCCTGCACCTGCCCTGGCTGGGGATCTGGTTCCTGCTGTTGATCCCGGTGGTCGGCGGCCTGGTCTACGGCCCGCTGATCCAGCGGTTCGCCCGCGAGGCGCGCGGCCATGGGGTGCCGGAAGTGATGCTCGCCGTCGCCGAGAACGGAGGACGGATCCGCCCCCAGGTCACCATTGTCAAGGCAGTCGCCTCGGCAGTGTGAATCGGTACGGGTGGCTCGGTGGGACGTGAGGGCCCGATCGTCCAGATCGGATCGGCCTTGGCCTCGACTCTCGGCCAGCTGGTGCGGATGTCCGAGACGCGACTGCGCATCATCGTCGCCTGCGGGGCTGCGGCAGGAATCTCGGCGACCTTCAACGCGCCCATCACCGGGCTCTTCTTCGGGTTCGAGATCATTCTCCGAGAGTTCTCGCTTGACGCGATCTTGGCCACCACCCTCTCGGCGGTCACGGCCGACCTGATCAGCCGGGCCTTCTTCGGCTCAGCGCCGATCTTTGCCCAGATGCCCCACGACCTCAGCGTGGGGCACCCCTCCACCTACCTGCTCATCGCCGTGCTCGGGGTCGCCGCAGGATTGATCGGTTTCGGCTTCAAGACGGTGCTGTACAAGTTCGAGGACGTTCTCGACAGGCTGTGGAAGGGCCGCCCGGAGTGGGCCCGGCCCGCCGCCGGAGGGGTGGCGCTCGGCGCCTTGCTGCTGGCGCTTCCGCAGATGTACGGGGTGGGCTACCCGGTGATGGACCAGATGGTGGCCGGCAATGTGGTCCTCTGGCTCTTGGTCATCCTCATGCTGGGCAAGATCGTCGCCACCAGCCTCACCCTCTCGATCGGGGGCTCCGGAGGGGTATTCGGCCCCTCGCTCTTCACCGGCGCGGCAGCGGGGATGGCCTTCGGAGTGATCGCCCAGCACCTGTTCGGACCCGGGGTCGGCTCTCCGGCCATCTTCGCGGTGGTGGCCATGGGCGGAGTGTTCGGAAGCGCCGCCCAGGCACCACTCACGGCGATCGCCAGCGTGCTGGAGATGACGGGGAATTACAGTCTCACCCTGCCGGTGATGCTCGCCGTGGCTATCGCGGCGGCCGTGTCCAAGAGGCTGTCGTATGGCAGCATCTACACGACCAAGCTGTTGCGCCGCGGCATCGATATCGAGCGACCCAAGCCAGCCAGCGTCCTGCAGACCCTCACCGTCGCCGACGTCATGGTGCCGCCTTTCCAGGGCAGTGGAGATGGCGGAATCGTCCTTCACGGGCACGGCGGGGTCTCTGCCGCCCCTGTGTCCCGCGAGGTGTTGGCTGAACTGGTGGGCGCGGTGACCGTTGCTCGCCAACCCCAGGCCCTGCTCGCCGACGAGACGCTGGAGCAGGCGCTGCGTCAGCTCACGCTCTACGGCGGTGACGGGTTGCCGGTGCTGTC
>DNAU01000217.1 GCA_003491925.1 Chloroflexota bacterium | reverse complement strand
ACCGTCCACGGTCTCCTCGGTGACGAGCAGCTGCACCAGCTGGTCGAGCGCGTCGCGGTGCGCTGTGAGCACGTCCACGGCGCGCTTCTCGGCCTCGACCAGCAGGCGGGAAACCTCGGCGTCTATGGCCGCCTGGGTTTGCTCGGCAAAGGGACGGCTGGAGAGCTCGGCGCCACCACCCCCGAGGTAGACGGAGCCCCCCATCGGATAGCCCACCGGCCCAAGGGCCGGCGAAAGGCCGAACTCGCGCACCATCTTGACGGCCAGCTCCGTCGCCCGGGCGAGATCGTTGGAGGCGCCCGTCGAGCCCTGGCCGAGGACGACCAGCTCGCCGGCGCGGCCCCCCAGGTAGACCGCCAGTGTCTCGTAGAGGTAATCCTCGCCGTATAGGTGTCGCTCGATGAGGGGGAGCTGTTCGGTGACCCCGAGCGACTGCCCGGCGGGGAGGATCGTCACCTTGGCGACCGGGTCGGCCTTGTCCGAGTAGACGGCCACCAGGGCTTGGCCGGCTTCGTGGACGGCGACGGAATGCTGCTCGTCGGGAATCAGCACGTTGGAGCCCTCGCGCCGGCCCAGGATGATGCGGTCGCGCGCCTCGTCGAAGTCCTGAGCGGTGAGGATGTCACGACCCGCCCGCACCGCGCTGATCGCCGCCTCGTTGACCAGGTTCGCCAGATCCGCGCCGGAGAAGCCGGGTGTCCCCCTGGCCACCACCTCCAGGCTCAGGCTCGGATCGAGGAGCTTGCCCTTGCAGTGGACCTGCAGGATCGCCAGCCGTTCCCGCAGGTTGGGGAGCGGGACCGTGACTTGCCGGTCGAAGCGGCCCGGTCGGAGCAGCGCGGGGTCGAGGATCTCGGGCCGGTTGGTGGCGGCTAGGACGACCACCCCGATGGCGGGATCGAAGCCGTCCATCTCGGCGAGCAGCTGGTTGAGGGTCTGCTCGCGCTCGTCGTTGGCCACGGTCCCGGTGCCGCCTCGGCGCTGACCGATCGCGTCGATCTCATCGACGAAGACGATCGCCGGGGCTCGCTTGCGCGCGTCCTGGAAGAGGTCGCGCACGCGGGCGGCACCGACGCCGACGAACATCTCGACGAAGCTCGACCCGGTGACCGAGAAGAACGGGACGTTGGCCTCACCCGCCACAGCCCTGGCGAGCAGGGTCTTGCCGGTGCCCGGGGGCCCGACCATGAGGATGCCGCGCGGTGCCATCGCGCCGGCTCTCGCGTACCGCTCGGGGCGCTGCAGGAAGTCCACGACCTCGCGGATCTCCTGCTTGGCGCCCTCGTACCCGGCCACGTCGGCGAAGGTCGTCGTGGGCCGTTCCTCGTCGAACACCTTCGCCTTGGACCGACCGATCCCGAGCGCTCCCTGCATACCCTCGCCGGCGTGCTTGGAAAGGCGCCACCAGAGCCAGCCGATGATGAGGAAGGGGCCGAGGAGCAGGACCCACGTCAGGATGTCGGAACCCAGGGAGCTCGAGGTCTCCGCCGTAATCTGAACGCCCTCCTTGGTCAGTTCGTCGATGAACGGCTGCCCGGCCTGGGTCGGGACGGCCGTGGTGAACTGGTCGCCGCTAGAGAGGTGCCGGTGGCGCTCGAGTCGGTGTTGAGGGTGACCGTCTTCACCTTGTGCGCCGAGACGTCGCTCATGAACTGCGTGTAGGTGAGCGCGACCTGGGTCGCGCTCTGCGTCGCCGGCAGGACGTAGAACAGGAGAATGAAGATCCCCAAGGCGACGAGCCAGAGGTAGTGGCGCCACCCCGGCGGGCGCGGGGGCGCGACCGGAGTCCCCTTGTCCCTCGTCGGCGGGGAGCTGGCTTGCTTCGTCACGACCTACCGCCTACACGCCAGGCGGGCCGATCCCGCCTCATCTCTGACATCACGTCGGGACTTTCCCATGCCCGTCCGCGCAGATCGCCCCGCCGGCCACGACCCGCTGGGTGTGACATCGACCACGTGGCCGATGAGGTACTTCTCCATGACGACTCTCCCTGCCCTCAGCCCTTACCTGCGACCTTGACCGCGGTCTGCACGAGCAAGACCGGCGTCATCCGTTCCATATCGGCCTGGGATGCGACAAGGGTGATATCCCCGAGGAGCGTGTCAACGCTCTCGACCACCGAGATGGGGACCGCGATCTCGTGCTTCGAGAAAGGCCCCTTGCCGAGCATCATCAAGCCCGTGGTGGGGTCGTACTCTCGAACCTTGCCGAGATTGAGCCCATCGAACGTAAAGACACGGAAGTGGGTGCGGATCTCGGTGCGTAGCTCGTCTATCCGGGCCTGCCGGACCACGACTGCGTCGCCGCTATACCCGCTTGGCTGCCTGGTGACGGCAGTCTGGCCTGGGCCCTCACCGACCACCAACGTCGTCCGCGCTGGTGGCGTTGCGTAGTCCCGTTTGAGATCCTCCTCAGTGGCACTCAGGAAGAGCTCGTGCGGATCGATGTGCGTGATCAAAGTGACCGGCACGTGGTAGTGCTTCGTCGCCACCAGGGTGGGGGTGATCGTCACCCATCCCGTGATGAGGTCGCAGTCTGTTACCGCGCCGACCTTGGTGTTGTCGCTGTCAAAGACCTTCTGCAACGGCGCGAGCAACTGGCGCACGTCGACTGTGATGACTGCCGCAGTGTTCATTTCATCTACTCTCCACATTTGGTGCGCTCGCAGGCCCAACAGTGTCCAGTGTGGGGAAATGGCCTGACCGATGGGTGGCGTACCGGTGGCGCTGT
>DNAU01000077.1 GCA_003491925.1 Chloroflexota bacterium | reverse complement strand
GTCCGGATCGACGGTCGTCCCGCGTTTCCGGTCCATGCTCCGGAGGTCGCCGCGCTCGCGCTGGTGCAACTCGCCGTGAATGCAGAGCGTCACACCCGGACCACCTCGGTGACGCTCGTGCAGGATGAGGGGGCCTTCCACGTGGTCTGGCCGGGCGAGGCGGGGCGCACCGCCCCCACCACAGCCCGGAGTCATCGAGACCGTAAGCGTTGGGGGCTCGGATTCTGCCGCATCGCCGCCGACACCCTGGGAGGGGCCGTCTACCCTCCCGCCGACCGTGGTGACGGCAGCGTGGCGGCCACCCTCGAGCTGGGACTGCACGATCTGGCACTCCCGATCGCCGCGATCCGCGCCATCGGGTGCTCAAGGCGACTCGCACGTGGGACGAGGAGACCGGGTGCCTGCCCGGTGCGGCCGTCGAGCCTGGCACGAGGTTGTCGGCATGCCTCGAGGCCGCCGGCGGCGCCTCGGGAGTGGTGGTGAGTCGCGACGGCTGGACGGCACGCCTCGCCCGGGAGCGAGCCTGGGTCGCCATCCCTCCGGACGGCATCCTCGACCGAGCCCGCGACGTCCTCGACGGCATCGCCCATGAGCGCGCCCTCTGGGAAGGGATCGCTCCTGCGCAGGAGGCCCGCGTTCTCGCCCTCACATTGCTGCTCGGGGCGCGGCTTGGCGCACCTCTGCCCCGCGTCCCCGCCGAGGTCTGGAATCGGCGGATGGCAGGACTCGCGCCAGCCTTCGGTCTGCGGATGGCGGTCCCGCGACTGGCCGGGCTCGGGGCAGTCGACCCCCGGGTGGCCGCCTACCTGGCAGCCGAGCTGGGCTCCGAGATGGTCAGCGACGGTGACGACCTGCTGCTCCGGATCCGTCCCGGCTTGAAGCAGGACGACCGCCTCGTCGGCCTCGTCCAGGTGGGGAATGCGGTCCGGCTCACCTGAGTCTCGGCTGCCGCAGGCGAAGCCGGCCAGCACGACATCGGCCTCGACGGGGACCGTCTGGCATCGCGGCCCGGCTCCTCTCGCGCTCCCGTGGCCGCCGGTTGCCTGGCGCACATCTGTTCGATATAATACGAGCATGTGTGACGGCGCCAACGACATCACATCCGAGGCTGGTGAACTTGCCGCCGTGGAGACCACCGTCGCACGCCTCCGATCGGGACGTCGGGAGAGGCGATCTCCAGACGCGCTCCGCGACCGGATGATCCGCGTCCGTCACCTCATCGACGTCCTCGAGCTCGAGTTCGCCGGCGATGTGGCCACGCTCGTGAGCTGCGACGAGCTGGAGTGGGAGGGGCACGTCAGCCCGATCCAGTGGGTCAAGCACGAGTGCCGCACGACCGCCAGCGCAGCGGTCGACGCATTACGCGTCGGCGAGCTCGAGGAGCATCTTCCGGCGAGCACCCGGGCGCTCCTGAGCGGGGAGATTGGTTTCGATCATCTGGCCCTGCTGGCACGGACCGCCGACGCGGTCACCGGCTCGGGAGCAGCTGCCGGCTTCGAGGAAGGCTCTCTGCTCGCAAAGGCCAGGGCCCACTCGGTCGGGAAGTTCCGCCACGACTGCGAGCACGCTCGTCACGCTGCGGATCAGCGGCGCTTCCTCGCCGAGCAGGTCGAGCAGGTGGAGGCCCGCTACCTGGAGCTGAAGCCCGGCTTCGGGGGCTCACGCTTCCTCCGCGGCTTCCTGGACAGCGAGGGCGGCGCTACTCTGCGCACGGCCCTGGAACCGCTGGCCCGCAGGAGCGGTGACGACGACCTCCGGCAGCGCGACCGCCGGCTCGCCGACGTGCTGGTCGAGCTCGCCGGTCACGCCATGGACGCCGGACTGCTCGCCCACAGCGGCAGCCAGCGACCCCATCTCCAGGTCACCGCCACCCTTGACACGCTCGTCGGTCGGGACGGCTCGCCCGCGGGCGAGCTGGAGTGGGGCGGCCCGATCGCTGCCGAGACGGTTCGCCGGCTCGGCTGCGACGCCACGGTCGCTCGGGTGGTCTTCGACAGCACGTCCGCCGTCCTCGACGTGGGCCGGGCTCGTCGGGTGCCCGGGCCCGCGACGCGCCGCGCTCTCCAGGCTCGCGACGGAGGCTGCGTGTGGCCCGGCTGCGACCGGCCGGTGTCGTGGAACCAGGCCCACCACCTCACCCATTGGGCCCAGGGAGGCTCGACCGACCTGGAGAACCTCGTCAGCGTCTGCCGCGCCCACCATTGGAAGCTCCACGAGGGTGGCTGGCGGCTGATCCGCACCGGTGACGGGATGGTCGTCGTGCCGCCGGTGCCGTTCGATCTCCTCCCGCCCCGCGGGCTCGCGCCAGAGGATCCACTCGCTTTGGTGGCGGAGCAGCAGTGGGAATGGCTTCCCCACGGATCGCCACCGGCTGCAGAGAGTGAGTGCTGCGCTCCGGTCGCGGCCGGGCCGGCGCGAGCCCGCGCTCCGGACGCGGTCCCGACGGACTGACCGTCGCCAGGGACCAGCGGATCCCGCTGCGGGAACGTCCGAGGATCGCCGACTTCCTCGCCTCGGTCTTCGTGGGCGGTCTGGTGGGCACGGTGATCAGCCTGCTCCCACTCCGCTTCCTCCCCGGATGGGACCTGAGTGATCGAGGTGCTGCTCATCCCCCACACGACGAACCCTGGCCACGCCCCGCTGGTGACGTCGCTCGTGCTGCGGATGTCAATCGCGAGGCTGCCGCGGGGCGCACATGATTGCTGGACACCCTAGCCCGCGTATCCGCCCGCGAACGGTGTGGGAGACGGCCGGGCATAGGAGGGAAACTCCGCGTAGGCCGTGGAGAACTCCGGGGGGGCCTGATGGATGCTCGCCATCCCCTGGCTGAACATCGCGTCATCGTCAGGCGACGTGCTCTCGGCCGCGGTGAGTGATTGGGCGCGGAGATTGAGCCCGGTGATGTCGAGTTCGACCGCCTGCTCGAGGGTGGCGTTGGCGGTGGCGAACTGCGACGGCGTGCTGGTCGTCTTGAGATCGGTGAGAAGGGCCTGGAGATCATCCGCCACCTGCATGCTGGCCTGGTAGCAGCCGATCTTCGTGCCGCCTGTGTTGCAGGCACCTGGGTTGCTGCCGCTCGGCGCGAAGGCAGCGGCATCCCTGTCGACGACCGCCCAGTCGCGTGCCCACATCGTGATGTACGCGCCGTCGTCGATGTCGATGATCGACACCCCGACCGAGCATCCCGACAGGGTCAGGAGCAGCAGGGCGGAGAGCAGTGGTCTCAGTCGCCGTCCAGGGGCGCCACGGATGGCCCCGAGGCCGAACCTGACCCCGGTTGCTGGCACGTCGGCCGAAGGGTAGACGCCCCGCCCAAGCGCGTCAAGTGGCGCTGAGCCCAGCCCGTCAACTGCCGGCGGCCGCAGCCTCCACCGCCGGCGCAGCCCGGGTGATGCTGAGCTCCCCACCCGTCACGTCCACGTCGACGGTGTCGCCGTCCGAGTACTGACCCTCCAGGATGGCCATGGCGATGGGGTCCTGGAGCCGGCGCTGGATCACCCGCTTGAGCGGCCGCGCGCCGTAGGTGGGGTCGTAGCCCTCGGCCGCCAGCAGGTCGACCGCCGCGGGCGAGACCCTCAGCTCGAGCTTGCGCGCCGCCAGCCGGTCGTGCAGGCTGCGGAGCTGGATCAGGACGATCTGGCGGAGTTGGGCCTGGTCGAGCCGGGAGAAGAGGATGACCTCGTCCACCCGGTTGAGGAACTCAGGACGGAACTGCTGGCGCAGCAGGGACATCACCTGCTCGCGCACCCTCTCCAGCGCGCTCGGGGGGGCGTCGTGGGGCTGCTCGGCGATCAGGTCGGAGCCGAGGTTGCTGGTCATGATCACGACCGCGTTCTTGAAGTC
>DNAU01000192.1:14455-16363 GCA_003491925.1 Chloroflexota bacterium | reverse complement strand
GATCGCCTTCTGGAGCGGCACCACCGGCGGGGAGTTCGCCACCGACACCGACGCTTTCTACTCCGGCAGCGACTCGACGACCGTCCCCGGGGGCAACTGGGACGCGCCGCTCTCGCCCTACCCTCCGGCGCCCCCGACATACCTGATCGGCAAGGGCCTCGCCAACGGGCTGTAGGTCTTCTCCGGGATCGATGACGACGTCGTGGACGTGAAGGTCACCTCCGACCCGACCACGCCGGGGACCTGGCAGAACGGCCTCTGCCACGACCCGGGGGTGCTCACCGTGAGCGCGACCACCGTACCGGCCCACAACCCCGGACCCGGCGTCCCGCCTGCCGCGCCGTTCTCGGTACCCGCGACCGAGGCACAGGCCCTCGCCCAGCTCACCGTCGCCGCCGGCCAGGTCGAGACCGACGCCCCGGACAACTACCTGGTCTTCGCCCCCACCTGCTTCTGGGTCGCTCCACAGCCCGAGGGCGACGACGTGGCTCCGACCATCGACGACCTGATGGGCGCGCCCGACTCCCAGGGCGTCTCCATCGTCTACTCCTTCTATCTCTCGGTGGCGCCCTCCGATTCGGTGCACTGGAACTTCGGCGACGGGACCACCGAGGACGTGCCGGCGCTCAGCTCGGGAAGCTGCGTGACCCACTACTACACGCAGATCAGTGGGAGGGCAGCATCCCGGCCGCCGGGGCCACCGTCACCGCCGCCTAGGACGTGAGCGTCACGGCCTTCGTGGGGTGGGTCGGGGGCGACGGGTCGGCCCGCTACGAATGCGTGCTGCCCGGCGGCGGCCTGGGCGGCAACGTCCTCGCGACCCAGACGCAGGCGGAGACCAGCTGCAGCCAGACGTTCGCGGACGCCCTGGTCGACACCCCCCTGCCGCCCAAGCCCGTCTATCAGATCCGGGCCATCCCGGTCGCCTGACCGGCGCGACCGCTAGCTCCCTGCTCCCGCCAGCGGCAGCCAGAAGGTCACCGTGGTCCCCGCCCCCTCGGCGCTGGCGATGGCGACGTCGCCGCCCTGGGCGCGCGCCAGACCCAGCACGATGGCGAGCCCGAGCCCACTCCCCCCCTCCTCGCGACTGCGCGTCTTCTCCCCGCGGTAGAAGCGCTCGAAGATGTGGGGAAGGTCGCTCGCCGGGATCCCCGGCCCGTCGTCGTGCGCGTCGACCCGTGCCCGCTTGGCGTCGACCCGCACCGACCAGACCTGGCGAGCCCCCGGCGCGTACTTGCAGGCGTTGGTGAGCAGGTTGCGGACGATCGTCGCGATGGCGCCGCGGTCGCCGTGGACCATCACCGGCGTCCTGGGCAGGTCCCGATCGACGCGCGGCGGCATCCCGGGCACCCCCTCGTCGAGGAGCCGACCCACCGCCGCCGCCAGGTCGAAGTCCTCCGGCTGCTGCTGCCGTGAGTCCAGCCGCGCGAGGGTGAGCAGATCGAGGACGAGCACGCGCAGCCGGTCCGCCTCCCGCGACATCATGCCGAGCGCGGCGTCCATCGCCTCCGGGCTCTGCGCGGCGCCGCGGCGGAGCACCTCGATGTAGCCGGAGAGGGCGGTGACCGGCGTCCGCAGCTCGTGCGACGCGTCGGCGATGAATCGCCGGACCCGGTTCTCCGAGTCCTGCTGCACCGCGAACGCCACCTCGATCCGATCCGCCATATGGTCGAAGGCGCCGGCGAGCTGGCCCACCTCGTCGTCCCGCGGGAACAGCTGGCTGCGTGCGCGCAGGTCGCCGCTCGCCAGCTGACCGGCGGTGACGGTGAGCCGCCGCAGCGGGCGGAGCGCCCGATTGGTGAGGAGGAGCCCGACCAGCAGGACGAGGAGCAGGAGCACTCCCCCTCCCACCGCCAGCCCCGTGACGTCGCCGGAGAGGATGCTGTCGATCGGGGCCATCGGCTCCGA
>DNAU01000192.1:4114-14405 GCA_003491925.1 Chloroflexota bacterium | reverse complement strand
ACCTCGACCACCGCGGTGGTGCGCACCAGCGAGGGATCGTCGACCCCCACGGGGAAGCCCGCCACCAGGTCGGAGGCGACAATCTGGTGGCTCGGGGTGCCGTCGGCGAGGATGGTGTCGAAGGTCAGGGGGCCGAGCTTCGGGGGGGTGGCCCCGGCGGGGACCACCACCCGGAGCACACCGCGTGCACCGAAGAGGGCCACGGTCACGGACTGCCCCGATGCCGAGCGGATCAGGGTGCCGAGGGTGCGCACCCTGGCGGCGGTGGTGGCCGACGAGAGGTCACCGCTCGCGTATAGCCTCTGGGCGGCCACCAGGTCACCGCTCAGCGCCTGGACGCGGGCGTCGATGAGGCTGCCCCGGAGGCTCACGTACTGAAAGGCTCCGAGCCCCGCCAGCAGGACCGCGATGAGGACCAGGTAGGTGAGGGTGAGCCGCCAGCGGAGGCTGCGGAGCGCCCGGCCGAAGCCGCTCACGAGGTCACCTCACGCCGGCGCCACCCCGCTCACCGCGTGCAGCCGGTAGCCGACTCCCCGGACCGTCTGGATGCGTTGGTGGTCGGTGTCGCCCAGCTTCTGCCGCAGGTACCGGATGTAGACCTCGACGTTGTTCTCGTCGCCGAAGAAGTTGTAGCCCCAGACCTCGTCGAGGATGCGCTGACGGAGCAGCACCTCGTCGGCGTGGACCGCGAGGAAGTGGAGGAGGTCGTACTCGCGGACCGACAGCTCGAGCTGGCGGCCGCCGACCCGGACCTCCCGGGTGGCGGTGTCGATGCTGAGGTCGCCGACCACCAGCACGCGATTCAGGTCGGGGGTCCGCCGGCGCAGCACCGCCTTGACCCGGGCCAGCAGCTCGCCGAACTCGAACGGCTTGACCAGGTAGTCGTCGGCGCCCAGCTCCAGGCCGCGGATGCGGTCGGTCGTCTCGTCCCGGGCGCTCAGGATGATGATCCCCCGCCGCGGCTCGCCGGCGATGGCCCGGCAGAGCTCGAAGCCGTCCAGCCGCGGCATCATGATATCGAGGATCACCAGGTCGGGCTTGAAGTCGTCGACCGCCCTCAGCCCCTGGCGGCCGTCGGCGGCGGTGACCACCTCGTAACCCTCGTGGTGCAGCCCCAGCTTGATGAAGTCGGTGATCGAGGGCTCGTCGTCGACCACCAGGATGCGGCCGCGTTCGGTCATGTCGGCTTCGAGTATATGGGCCAATTGATCCGCTCACGGACTCGGGTGTCGCTTCTCATGGTCCTCTCAGCCCGGGGGCCGGCCGGCCGGCGCGGGTCCGGCCACTCGGCGTCCTCCTGCCCAGGGAGCGCGACGAGCCGGGACGCCAGCCGCCTCTCGGGGTGTCCGCGCGCCGGCCTGCTGCGGGAGCACGTTAAGAGCGTGTGAAGCTCCCGGTCGCTAGACTGCCCGGGATGTCCTCGGAGAGTGGCGCCACGCAGCCGGCCGTGGGTGGCTCCGACCCCGCCAGGGCGAGCACCGGTACTGGCGACGGGCCAGGGGCGGGCGGCGTCCGCGCCGGGCCCGGCACCATCCTCTCCCGCGTGAGCCGCCGGCCCGCCTGGGCCCGCCGCTCCGGTCCGATGGTCGTCATCGGGCTCGCCTATGTCGTCGTCGTCGCCGGGATCATGATCTGGCGGGGGATCTCGGTCTCACCCGACTACCTCCTGCTGATCTTCATCCCGGTCGCGCTCCTGAGCGGCAGGTTCTTCCGTTTCATCGGCGACTGGGTACCCTTCATCGCCATCTTCCTGGGCTGGGAGGCGATGCGCGGGATCGTCCACAACGATGGCATCGCCCCTCAGGTGGCGAGCCTCGCCAACCTGGAGAAGTGGCTCTTCTTCGGCCACGACCCCACCGAGGTCCTCCAGCACGCGGTGGGCGGCACGACCCTGCACGTGCTGGCCGTGGCCGCGACCGCGGTCTACTTCTGCCATTTCGTGGTCCCGCTCCTGGTGGGGCTGGTGCTCTGGCTCAAGGACCGCGCCCAGTACCTGCGCTTCGTGACCGCGCTGCTCGGGATGTGCATGGTGGGATTCATCTTCTTCATGCTGGTGCCGACGGCGCCGCCCTGGTACGCGGCCCAGCACCACGTGCTGAACGGCGTCACCGACCTCATCAGCTCGCAGCACACCCTGCCGAGTGCCATCAGCCCCTACTACCAGCTCGTCAACCCCAACCCGACCGCCGCCTTCCCCTCGCTGCACGCCGCCTTCCCCACCCTGGCCTGGCTCGCCCTCCGCCGGCCCTACCCGCGCGGCTCGTGGATCCTCTTCGTCTGGTCGCTGCTGGTCTTCGTCAGCGTGGTCTTCCTGGGCGAGCACTACGTGGTGGACGTCATCGGCGGGGTGATCCTGGCCGCGGGCGCATGGTGGGTGATGATGCGGCTGGTCGTTCCCCGCGTCGCCGTCCTCCGCACCGCCCGTCCCATCCTGGAGGCGACGCCGGCCGCGGTCGGGACCGTGGGTGCCTGACCGCATCGAGCTGGGCGAGGGCCTGAGCGCGGCCGAGGCCCACAGTCACACCCTGGCGAGCGACGGCATGGTCACCGCCGTGGAGCTGGTGAGAGCCGCCGCCGCGATCGGGCTCTCGGTGATCTGTATCACCGATCACGACACCCTCTCGCCGCTGGAGGAGGCCACCGAGGTCGGCGCCGAGCTGGGGGTCGATGTGGTGACGGGCGAGGAGGTGACCTGCGCCTTCCCGCCGGGGATCCATGTGGTGGCCCTCTTCATCCGCCGGGCGATCCGGATGCACATGCCGGTCGAGGACACGATCGACGCGATCCACGATGCCGGCGGGCTGGCCGTGGTGGCCCATCCGTTCATGCCGACATGGTTCGCCTCGATCACGGAGGGGCGCCTCCGCCGGCTCCTGGAGACCCATGCGATCGACGGGATCGAGGTCCGCCACACCGCCCCGGTGGCCCCCGGGACCTGGAAGCGGCTGGACGAGTTCTGTGCCGCCAACCGGGAGCGGGTGGGGGCGATGATGGCGGCCGGGGACAGCCACTTCGGCATCCACGACCTCGGCCGGCTGGTCACCGTCTACCCGGGGAGCGGGGCCGCCGACCTCCGCCGAGCGATCGAGGCCCGCACCACCTCGCCGCTCCGGGCCCTCGACCCGGCCGGCCCGCCGATCTCCATGCGGCTGGGGCAGCAGCGCCGCTCGCTGATCGAATTGAACCTGAAGCGGTGGCGGGGGGTGGTCGGAGGCCGTCCCGGCTCCCCGAGCGCCGGCGCCGCGCGGCGGTAGAATCGGTCGGCGAGGGGCGGCCGGCGGCCAGGATCGTCGGCCCCGCACGGGCCCGCTTAGCTCAGTTGGTAGAGCAGGGGACTCTTAATCCCTTGGTCACAGGTTCGAGTCCTGTAGCGGGTACCAGGTTATGATTTGGTGAGAGAGCCCTCGTCCATCGACACCAGGTCGCCGCACATGAGGAGACCGCTGCTCATCTTCGACGGCGAGTGCGGCTTCTGCACCGCCTGCGCCACGTGGGCCGAGCGCCGGCTCAGGGACGCGGATGTCGCACCGGGACAGCGGGTCGACCTGGCCGCATACGGCCTGACGGCGCGGGACGTGTCGGCAGCCGTGTGGTGGATCGACAGAGCTGGTCATCTGCATCGTGGCCATCGGGCCATCGGGAAGGCGCTCCAGGCATGCGGCAGGTGGTGGTCACTGGTGAGCTGGATGTGTCTGACCCCACCCTTCTCCTGGATCGCCTGGGCTGTCTACGGTCTGGTCGCTCGCTTCCGGCATCGGCTGCCCGGCAGCACTCCCGCGTGCCGCATCACCTCAGACGACTGACCTGGCGATGGCCCCCCTTGCCGGCGGGTCATCATGGAGCCCGCTGGAGTTGAGCCCTGGCGGGATGAGCATTGTGGCCCCCGAACGGAGGGAGATGAGGATGCGTGCGCTGGTCGTGGTCGACGCTCAGAACGAGTTCTCGCCGCAGGGCCTGATGCCGGTCCCCGGCCACGCCGAGGCGGTCGCCGCCATCGAGCGACGCGTCGAGGAGGCCCGCGCCCAGGGCTGGCCGATCGCCTGGATCCGCCACCACAACCGCCCGGGCAACGCGCGCCGGTTCCTGCCGGGGACGTGGGGTGCCGAGTTCACGCCAGGCTTCGGTCCCCGCCCCGGCGCCGAGACCGAGGCGGAGTTCGTCAAGGAGGTGTTCGGGGCCTTCACCGGCACTGGGGTCGGCGACTGGCTGGCGGCGCGGGAGGTCTCCGAGGTGCTGATAACCGGCTTCCTCACCCATATGTGCGTTTCCACGACCGCGCGCGAGGCGCTCATGCTCGACCTGCGGGTGGCCGTCGACCCCGAGGCCACGGCCTCGGAGCCCATCGAGCGGCCCGGGCTCGGTGCGCTGAGCGCGGAGGATGCTCGGCGTGCCGCCCTCCTCCACCTGGCCGACATGGGGGTCGAGCTGACCAGGCTCCCCTCGGCTCCCGCGGGCCGCACGCCGGCGGCCTGACCCGGAAGAGGCACCGGCGAGCCCGTCCGAGACGCCCCTGGCGCGCGGCTCGCCCGTCCGCCTCGTGACCTGGGATCGCGCCACCAGGGGCGACGCGACGCCGCGGTCAGACCGGCCTGCGCGTCTCCACCCGGAATGCCGGGTAACCCGGCGCGATCGCAGCCAGGTCGGGGTCCGGAGCGTCCGGTCCCACCCCCTGGAAGAAGGCGCCGATCTCCATCTTCCACCGCCGCAGGTACGCGCGCAGCACCGGGATCTTCTCGTCGCCCTCGAGCTCCACCAGCGCGACCGGCTCGCGACGGCGCCCGATGCGCAGCTCCACGTCACTACCGGCGCGGACGTTGCGCACCCACTGGGTGACGCCCCGCGGCGCCACCAGGTAGCGCGCACCCTCATGGGTGAGCAGGTTCACCGGGGTGGTCCGCCACTGGCCGGTCTTGCGGCCGCGCACGGCCAGGATCCGTGACCCGAGCACGCTCATCCCGATGCGGGTGAGCCCCGCCACGAGCCGGTTGAAGACGTTGGTGGTGAACCAGCCGGGGCGGAGGTAGCGGGTGGCCATGACGGGTATTCTCCGCGGAGCTGCCGTGTGGACGCCGTTGCGTGGACGCCCCCGTTCCTTGCTACCCTCGCGCCCGTGCCCGCGCGCTGGCTCAGCTTCGACTGCTTCGGGACCCTGGTGGACTGGCGCCATGGCTTCACGATCACCGGGGAGCTGCTCTTCCCCGGCCGGGGCGACGAGGTCCGCGACGCGTACCTGGACCACGAGCTGGAGATCGAGCGGGGGACGCCGGCGCCCCGGTACCGCGAGGTCCTGACCGAGGGGCTGCGCCGGGCGGCCGCCGACCTCTCGCTGCCCCTGCACGAGGACGACGCCGGCGCGCTGGCCGTCACCCTGCCGTACTGGCCGGTCTTCCCCGATGTCGGGGGTGCGCTGACGGCGTGCCGCGACGACGGGTGGCGGCTCGCCCTGCTCACCAACTGCGATCGGGAGCTGATCGCGCTCACCCGCCGGCGCCTCCCCGTCCCCTTCGACGCAGTGGTCACCGCCGAGGACGTCGGCGCGTACAAGCCCGACCCGGCCCACTTCCACCACTTCCGAGACGTCTACGCCCCGGCGCGGTGGATCCATGTCGCCCAGAGCCACCACCACGACATCCGCCCCTGTGCCACGCTGGGGATCCCGAGCATCTGGATCAATCGGCTGGGCGAGCCCCACGACCCCTCCCTCGCCGCCGCGATCCTCGCGGACCTCACCGGTCTCCCCGACGCGGTGCGCCGTCTGGCGGGCACGTCTCCGTAGAAGGTCAGCCGCGACTCCCGGCATCAGGCGCGGTGACCCGCCCGCACGACGGGCGGCGCCCTGAGTCTCGCGTCCCTCCTCGCGGCCATCGCCGGCGGGGCTACGCGGGCAGCCCCCACTCGGTGGGATCACCGAGCACGGTGGCGGCCGCCACGGCCTGGAGGTCGTGGGCCTCGCTGGCGGGGAGGCCGCCGTCATCGCCGAGCCCGACCGGGCTCTCCCGGAAGATCGTCGCGTAGAAGACGCAGGCGGCGAGGTACGTACCGCTCGCCGTCGGGTGGCTGCCATCCGACTCCCACAGGGCCGGATGCGAGGCCTGGCCGACCACCGCCTCCCAGGCGACGCCGACCGGCGCCACCGGCACGCTGAGCTGGTCGGCGATCCCGAGGTAGCCGGTGTCGATGGCCGTCTGCATGGTCGGGTAGTCGGCGAGTCCCTCCTCGGGCCAGCCGTCCTGGTGGGCGAACGTCAGGTAGAGCATCGGCTGCGCGTCGCGGGCGCGGATCTCCGCGACCAGGCCGGTGGCCGCCGGGTACATCATCTGGGTCCGGTCCACGGCCAGCGACGGGATCTGGCTCTGCTCCTGGAGGACGACCACGTCCCAATGCTCGGAGGCGAGGGTCGTCGCCGTCTCGGGTGCGGCCAGGTGCTCCTGGAGGGTCCATCCACCCTCGTCGAGCGCCTGGGTCTGGACTCGATGGCCGCCGGCCCAGGCCAGGTCGGCGAACGTGTCCGGGAGGTCGTTGACCGACGTGTAGCTGTTGCCGATGAAGAGGACTCGGGTGCAGGTGGCGCCGGGGAAGCTGCAGCCCGGGTTGCCCCAGAGGCCGAGCTGGGGCAGGGGGAAGATGCCCATCGCGAAGCTCAGGACGATCGTGAAGACCAGCACCCAGAGGAGCCGATGGCTGCGGGGCGGGGCGGCAACCGCCGCCGCCGGGGCGGGCGCCGGCGGGCGCGGAGGATCGGCGAGGGCGGGCGATGCCGCGGCGGCGTTGGAGGGGGTGAGCGGAGCGCCGCACCCGGGGCAGGTCCTGGCCGTGCCGGGAAACCACCTCCAGCACCCGGTGCAGACGTTGTCGACCACGGCAGGCTGAGGATGGCACCGGGCCTGGCGGGCGCTCACCGCCACCATGACTTGGTCACAGCCTCGAGTCCTGCATCAGGTGTCGGGTGGGCGGTGCCGGCGGGAGCACGCGGTGCGTCTCAGGTGCCGGCCCACCTCGGGACCCACCGGGTCGACGCCACGATCGCCGCCATCAGGATCACCGCCACCGCCAGAGCGGCGGTCACCTGGCCGCGGAGGATGAGCACGGCGCCGACGACGGCTCCCGCCAGCATGGCGGCGACCGAGATCAGGCGGCGGCCGGCTCTGGCCCCGCTGCCCCCTGCCGCGCGGGCGTCGGCGGCGATGCCGGTGATGGTCAGGGTGAGCACCGTGGTCGTCAGGTCGGGGACGGCCAGCCCGCGTGCGGTGGCGTTCTGGATGCCGAGGGCGGCCGCCAGGATGGCCACCAGTCCGTCGCGGAGCGCGCCGTGCACCGACCCGGCCACGACCGCGGAGAGGAGCAGCGCCACCGCCATCAGGAGCAGCTGGATCCCGGTGGCCGCGGCGAGATGTCGCCCAACCCGGGTGCCCAGGTGCGAGCGGAGGAGCCCACCGCCGGCGGCGCCCACGACGAAGGCGCCCACCGCGACCACCGAGGTGACCACCGAGAACCCGCCGACCCCGGCCAGGGCGAAGCCGAGGAAGACGACATTGCCGGTCATGTTGGCCACGAAGACGTGGCCCAGCACGAGGTAGCTGAAGGCGTCGACCACGCCGGTGATGACGGTCATGCCGACCAGCAGGGGCGGCAGCAAGCCGTGCCTCGCGCCCCGGCGTGGAAACAGGGTCTGCCGGACGTCGTCGAGCAGTGATCGTGCCAGCGTGCTCATGGACCTTCCTCCCGCTGCGTGGTGGCGATCCTCGCCCGGGGCGGGCGCTGCGTCACCGCGTCATCAGAGGATGGCAGGGAAGCCGGGCCGCCTCCCCGGGAGCCCGGGACGGCTCAGCCGGCCCCCTCCGCCCGCCGGAGCCGGCGGCTCAGCTGCTCCAACAGGCGGTAGCTGACCTCCGGATGGTCGATCAGGAGGGGCTTGAACTCCCACGCCGGAAGCCAGTAGATGGTCACGTCGGTCCGGGCTCGCACGGTGGCGCTGCGCCGTCCCTTGTCGAGCAGCGCCATCTCGCCGAAGGCTTCCCCGGGACCGAGCTCCCGGGTGCGTCCATCGGGCAGCACCACGTCGAGCTGCCCGTCCCCGACGACCATGAACCCGGCACCGGCGCCGCCCCCCGGGGTGACCTCCCACCCCGCCGGATGGCGCACCTCCTCGAACTTCTCGACGATCTCCTTGATCTCGCGTTCAGGCAATCCGGCGAAGAGCTGGGAGGTGCCCAGAGTTGCCATGCCCAGGATGGTATCAAGCAGGTGGCGCGAGCAAGGTCAGAGATGGCACCGGAGCTCGGCCCCGGCTTCGAGCCCCGCCGGCGATACCAGGAGGTCGATCATGGAAGACACCGAGGTCCTGCAGCACATCGAGCGGCTTGTCGGTGAGGAGGACGCGCTCTACGCCCGCGCGGCGGGGGGCGTGGGGATGGACGAGGATCAGCGGCGCCGGCTCCGCGACGTGCAGGTGCACCTGGACCAGTGCTGGGACCTGCTGCGCCAGCGGCAGGCCCGGCGGGAATACGGCCTGGACCCCGACGAGGCGTCGGTGCGCCCGCCGGAGACCGTCGAGGGCTACACCGGCTGATCTCGCGGCCGGGGTGGCCCGTGGGGCCGCTGCTACGCTTTCTGCGCTGACCGAAAAGGCACCACCGAGAGCCCATCCTTGGTGACAGGTCCCACGCGCATCCCCCTCAACGCACCCCGGTGACACCCACCCGGTTGTCACGCCCCCGGTTGTCGGGCGCCGTGGTCGGGCGGATCGCGATGGCGGCGGCCATCTGCGTGTTGGTCAGCGCCTGTCACAGCGCGGGCAGCGCGACCGAGGTCGCGACCTCGAGCCTGGCCCTGCCGGCGGTGGCGGGCGCCAGCGGCTGCGGCCAGGCGGCGTCGTCCGGGTCGGTGACGCTCAGCCTGCGGGTGGGAGGCCACAGCCGCCTCGTCATCGTCCACGTCCCCACCGGCTACGGCGCCTCCAGCCCAACTCCGCTGGTGCTCAACCTGCACGGCAGCGGTGCCACCGCCTCAGACCAGGAGAGCTTCAGCGGCATGGACGCGACCGCCGACCGCGACGGCTTCATCGTCGCCTACCCGCAGGGGCTGATCCGGGACGGGACGGGCTTCGACTGGAACGTGCCCGGGGAACCGCTGGTGGGCGGTCGCGGGAAGCCGGGCGGCTCCGCCGACGACGTCTCCTTTCTCACCCAGCTGGTCGGCGCCCTGGAGGCCCGGTACTGCGTCGACACCTCCGAGGTGTACGCCACCGGCTTCTCCGGAGGCGCCCGCATGGCCAGCCAGCTCGGCTGCGACGCCTCCCCGATCTTCGCCGCGGTGGCCCCGGTGAGCGGGCTGCGCCGCCCGACTCCCTGCCCGGCGACCCGCGCCGTGCCGGTCATCGCCTTCCACGGCACCGCCGATCCGGTCGACCCCTACGACGGCAACGGGGAGGCGTACTGGACGTACTCGGTCCCCCAGGCGGCGCTGGATTGGGCGGAGCAGGACCAGTGCTCGACGACACCCGCCACCACCGGCGGCTCCGGCTACACGCTGACGGTGTATCAGGGCTGCGGCGGGGGGGCGAGCGTCGCGCTCTACAGCGTCACCGGGGAGGGCCACGAGTGGCCGGGCGGCCCGGCCATGCCGAGCTCGCTGACCAGCTTGCTCGGCCCGCAATCGAACGCGGTCGACGCCGACAGCGTGATCTGGGCCTTCTTCGCGGCTCACCCCCTGCCCTGAGCGGCGAGCCTCACTCGGTGGGGCCGCCCAGCCCGGCCCCGCGACGGCGCGAGGCCTCGATGCCGCCGCCCCACGGCGGAGCGGCGGCACCCTGAGGAGTCACCGGCGTTCGGTGACCTCCGGCGTCCGATGGTCGCCGGTCAGTCGTGGCTGGGCAGCGCCTCCCCGGTCTCCAGGAAGGTCTTGAGGTTGCTGACCACCCAGCTCCAGCCGGAGGCGACCTCGGCGAAGGACTCGTCCTCGGTCTCGAACTCGTGGATCACCGTGAGCTTGCTGACCTGGCCGTCCTCGGAGGCGATCTCCCAGGTGACCTGGCTCGGCGCGTCGGCGGCGAACTTCGGGTCGTAGCGGAGGTTCCAGGTGTGGACCAGCCGGTGCGGCGGATCCGCCTCGATGATCTCGCCCTCGACCATCACCGAGGAGCGGTCCCCCGTGTAGTGGGTGAGCTTGGCCTTGGGCTTGAACGTCGACTCGATGTAGCACCCGTAGAAGTAGCGGGTGGTGAACTCGGGCGTGGTGATGGCCTGCCAGACCTTCTCGGGGCTGGCCTTGATGTAGACCTGGTAGAGCTGCC
>DNAU01000192.1:473-3912 GCA_003491925.1 Chloroflexota bacterium | reverse complement strand
TCGGCGATCAGTTGGACCGGGACGGCGTTGAGGAAGTGGAGCTTCTCGCGACCGGCACGCCGGGTCACCACCATCCCCGCCTCCTCCAGGACCCTCAGGTGCTTCATGACCCCGAACCGGCTCATCTCCACCCCCTCGAGGAGCTCGGTGAGCGTGCGGCCGTCGCGCTCGAAGAGCCGGTCGAGGAGGTGCCGCCGGGTGGGGTCGGCCAGCGCCCGGAAGACCCTGTCGTCGTCGTCCAATGACGGCACTATAGGTTACTAATCAGTCACGTGTCAATATGGTCACATGGCACCGCGGGTTCTTCCCGGACACTGCCAGGGGTTGGCAACGGGTGTTTCGCGTGCTCGAGGTGTTTCGTGACGAATTATTCGTGACGAAGTGGTTCGATCTCGGCCATTGAGGGGGGTCCCGGGCTGGGGAGCTCGTCAGCGAGGGCACCGCCGGGTCGCGGCCCGGCGGTGCCCTCCGGTGGAGATCCAGCTGAATTCCGGCGCGGCTCAGGCCGCCGCTCCGGCCTCCTCCCGCTCTCCGATCGGGGCCGGCGCCACGGCGCGGGGGCGCAGCGAACGACCCGGGACCATCAGGGCTGCCAGGGCGCCCACGGCGAGCACCCCGCTGCCCACCAGCACGGCGGGCTGCAGACCGGCGACGAACTGGACCGGGCTCGCGTAGCCGCCGACGTGCGAGAACACCGCGGCCAGCACGGCGATCCCGAAGACGCCGCCGACCTCGCGGATGGCGTTGTTGGCCCCGGAGGCCTGGCCGGCCTCGTCGGGGCGGACCGCCGAGAGCACGGCGTTGGCGGCCGGCGCGAAGACGAGCGCCATCCCGGTACCGGCGAGGATGAAGGGGACGATGACCGACGAGTAGGGCATCCCCGGCGAGAGGACCCGGTCGATCCACAGCAGCGCGATCGCCTGCAGTGCCAGTCCGGTCGCCATCAGCGGGCGGCTGCCCAGCCGGTCGGAGAGGATCCCCGCCACCGGCGCCACCAGGATCGGCATCCCGGTCCAGGGGAGCGTCCGCAGCCCCGCCTGCAGCGCGGTGAAGTGCTGAGCCGTCTGGAAGAACTGGGCCAGCAGGAAGACCGACCCGAACATCCCGAAGTACATCGTGTAGGAGACGGCGTTGGTGGCCGTGAAGGCTCGGCTGCGGAAGAAGCGCATCGGCAGCATGGGCGCCGGCGAGCGCAGCTCCCAGAGGGTGAAGACGGCCAGCAGGACGGCGCCGCCGAGCATCGAGCCGAGCACGGTGCCGCTCCCCCAGCCGATGGCGTTGGCGCGCACCAGCCCGTAGACGATCCCGAAGAGGCCGCCGGTGGCCAGCACCAGCCCGGGGACGTCGAACCGCCGGTTGGGGCCGCGGCTCTCGCTGAGGCGGAGCACGGCGAGCGGGCCCACCACGAGACCGACCGGGACGTTGATCCAGAAGATCCAGTGCCAGGAGATGCCACTGATCACGGCCCCGCCGATGACCGGGCCCAGCGCGACCCCGAGGCCGCTGATGCCGGACCAGATCCCCAGGGCCACCCCCCGGCGGCCGGCGGGGAAGGCCTCGGAGAGCAGCGTGAGGGTGAGGGGCATGACCACCGCCGCCCCGGCGCCCTGGAATGCCCTGGCGGCGATCAGCGCGGCGGCGTTCGGCGCCAGCGCGGCGGCCGCCGAGCCAAGGGTGAAGATGCCCAGCCCGAGGATGAACATCCGGCGCCTGCCGAACCGGTCACCGAGGGCGGCCCCGGAGAGCAGCAGCACGGCGAAGCTCAGGGTGTAGGCGTTGACCGTCCACTCCAGCGAGGCGATGTCGGCGTGGAACTGGAGGCGGATGCTGGGCAGGGCAAAGGTCACCACCAGGTTGTCGAGGGTGACCATGAACAGTGCGAGCGAGACCAGGGCCAGGGTCCAGCCGGTGCGGGCCGGGGCTGGGACGGCGGCTGTCGACGGTGTCGAGGCTCGAGTCGTGGACGGGGACATCGGGGCTCTCCTTTATTGATGCATCCATCAATTCGCGGGATTTGCGGCCGCGACCTCAGCCGCCGGTGCCGGTTCCTGCGGATGCGGGCTTCTCCGCGCCATCAACGGCCCCGTGCTTCTCCTCCCAGAGCGGGGCGCACAGCTCCGGGATTCCGAGGACGGTGGTCACGTTCGCGATCATCCCGGCGGCGAAGAACTCCGCGATCTGGCGGGGCGTCGCACCGCTCAGCTGGCGGACGTCGTCCGCCAGGGCCCGGAAGCCGCGTGCGCAGTGCGCGTGGATCTCGGGATCGGCCGACGCCGCGTACGCCTGCAACTGCATGAGCAGCTCGTAGCGGTCCGCGATCAGCTCCGGGTAGGTCATGCCCATCCGTCCGAGGGCTTCCTCCGGGGTGCGGGCGCCACGGGCGGCCTCCCGGAAGGTCGCCCGGATCCGTCCCTGCACCCGGTCGTGGGCGGCCAGGAAGAGATCGCGCTTGTTGGGGAAGAGTGCGTAGATGTACGGCTGGCTGATGCCGGCGCGCTCGGCGATGGCGGCCGTGCTCGCCGCCTCGTAGCCGCGCTCTGCGAACTCGCGGATGGCCGCCTCGACCACCTGCTCGCGGCGTTCCTCCGACGTCTGGCGCATCCGGGCGGAGGCCTCACGTGGGGTCATGCGGAGATTATTGATCAGCCGATCACAAGTGTCAAGGCCTCGACCATCCGGGCGAGAAGAAGTCGCGGAGCCCGGAGCTGTGAGCTCTCAGCCCATCCCGGCCAGGGCCGTGACCAGGCGATCGCAGGCGCCCCTGATCCCCTGGCGCGCCACCAGCGTCGCCACCGCCGCGGGGTCGGCGGGATACCGATCGCGCCTCCCCGGGGGCAGGCCGATGGGCAGGTCGAGGACCGGCTGGACCACCCGCATCGCCCGCTCCAGGTAGTCGCGGTCGGCGTCGCCCAGCGGGGCGTCTCGCAGCATCTGGGCCACCCCACCGTACCGGCTGATCAATGCGGCCGCCCGCCCGCTGCCCACTCCCCGGAGCCCGGGGAGGCCGTCGGAGGGATCGCCGCGGAGGACGGCGAAGTCCGCGTAGAGGCGGCCGGGGACCCCGTAGCGACGGGTCACCTCCGCCTCGTCGACGACCGCCATCCCGCCCTTCTCCGGGTACAGGACCCGGACCCGGGGGTCCTGGACCAGGGCGAAGAGGTCCCGATCGCCGCTCACCACCTCCACGGTGCCGGCGGCGAGCGCGCTCCAGGTGGCGATCACGTCCTCGGCCTCGTGGTCGGCCACGCCCACCTGATCGACGCCGATGGCTCGGAGTACCTCCGCGATCACCGGCATCTGGGGCTCCAGGAGCGGCGGCACCGGCTCCGCCACCCGGTGCGCCTTGTAGCCTGGGATAAGCTCCACCCGCCACGCCGGCCGCCAGTCCTGGTCGCTCGCCACGGCGAGCCGCCGCGGTCGCCGCTCGACGATCAGCCGG
>DNAU01000192.1:0-411 GCA_003491925.1 Chloroflexota bacterium | reverse complement strand
CGTCGAGGAAGCCGCGCACCGCGTTGATCGGCTGGCCATTCGGGCCGCTCACGCTCGAGGGGACACCGTAGAAGGCGCGGAAGATGAGGCTCGAGCCATCGATCAGGAGCCAGTCGCAGGCCATGGCACCCGATTGTGGCCCGCCGCTCGAAGCGGCGGCGGCGCATGCGGGGGCGCGTCCGGCTGAGCGGGGGCTGCCGAGTATGGTGGGTCGGCGGCAATCAAGGAGGGCGTGAAGATGAAGCAGCGCAGGTTGGGCTCCCAGGGTCTGGAGGTCTCCGCCGAGGGCCTCGGGTGCATGGGGATGAGCCAGTCCTACGGCCCCGCCGACGAGGTCGAGTCCGTCGCCACGATCCATCGCGCCCTCGATCTGGGGGTCACCTTCCTCGACACCGCGGACATGTACGGGCC
>DNAU01000298.1 GCA_003491925.1 Chloroflexota bacterium | reverse complement strand
CCCGCCGCTCGAACTCCTCGATCTCGGCCGCGACCGCGGGCGCGATCGTCAGCTCCCGCTCGCCGATCATCCGCGGAGCTCCTGGATGCCGGGGCCGGCCCCGGCGCCTGCCAGCTCGCCGCCACCGGAGCGGAACCCGGCGCCCACCACCAGCTCGGCGACGCCCGAGTGGAACCCGGCACCCGCCACCAGCTCGCCGACCTCGCCCGCGGGCATCGCATCCACCACCTCGCCGACCACCAGCGTGGCCGGCGAGGCGATCCCGGCCTCATCCGCCACCCGGGCCATCCGCGCGATCGGGGCGCGGAGCACCTCCTGGTCGCGCAGCGTCGCCGACGACACCAGCGCCGCCGGCCGGTCCGGACCGACCGCGGCCACCAGCCGCGCGCAGACGTCCCCTAGATTGCCGAGCGGCATCAGCACCACCAGGGTGTCGACGGCGGTCGCGATCCTCTCCAGCCATTCCGGGCTCGACCCGTCGCGGCCGGAGCCGGTCACGATCGCCAGTGACGAGGCGACCCCGCGCAGGGTCACGGGGATGCCGGCGACGGCAGGCGCCGCCAGCGCGGCGCTGACCCCGGGCACGATGACCACCTCGAGCCCGGCCCGGCGCAGCGCGGCCAGCTCCTCCCCTCCCCTGCCGAAGACGAACGGGTCGCCGCCCTTGAGCCGCACCACGTCCTCGCCGGCGCGCGCGGCCTCGATGAGCTGGGCGGTGATCCACGCCTGGTCGGCCGATGCCCGGCCGCCCCGCTTGCCGGCGTCGACCAGCCGGGTGTGGGGGCCGCAGAGGGCGAGGGTGCGGGGATCGACGAGCGCGTCGTGGAAGACGGCGTCGGCCTCGGCGAGCAGCTCGCGGGCCGCCACGGTGAGCAGCGACGGGTCGCCCGGCCCGGCGCCGACCAGGGCGACCCGGCCGGGACGGGGCTGCCCGGCGGAGGTCTCGATGGCCGCCGCGGCGTAGCGGACCTCGGCCTCGCGGCCCTCGCGCAGGAGGTCGCGCAGCTCGGAGCGGAGCAGCCGCCGGTACACGCGGTTCTGCTCCTCGATCGGCACCCCGCGAGCGCGGAGGCGGCGGCGCACCCCGCCGACCAGGGCGGTGAACGGCCCCCACTCCTCCCCCAGGATCCGCTCCAGCCGGGCCCGCAGCGCCCCGGCCAGGAAGGGGCTCTCGCCCCCGGTCGAGATGGCCACGTTGAGCGGCTCGCGGCGCACCAGCGCCGGGGCGTGGAAGTGGCAGCGCTCCAGCCGGTCGACGACGTTGATGAGCACCCCGCGCTCCTCGGCCTCGGCGAAGCTCCGGCGGTTGGTCTCCTCGTCCCCCGGCGCGTCGATGGCGAGGAAGCTGCCGGCCAGGTCCCCGGGGAGGTGGTCGGGACGGATGAGCCGGATCGCGCCGCCGGCCTCGAGGGTCTCGAGGGCGGGGTCGGGAGTGGCGGCGATGACGGTGACGCGAGCACCGGCGATGACCAGACCGCGCGCCTTCTCCACCGCCAGCGTTCCGCCGCCGAGGACGGTGCAGGGGCGGCCCTGGAGCTGAAGGGTGACCGGGTAGCTCATCGGACGGTTCCCCGAGCGGTCGTGACTGCGCCGGTGGACGCTCCGGCCCCGGAACGCCAGGGGGCGGCGTGCAGGCCGCACTCCTTGGGCGCATCCCCCTCCCACCACCACCGTCCCGCTCGCTCGTCCTCGCCGGGGCGGGTGGCCCGGGTGCAGGGCGCGCAGCCGATCGACGTGTAGCCGCGGGCGTAGAGGGCGTGGCGGGGGAGGTCGTGGGCACGGACGTGGCCCCAGACGTCCTGATTGGTCCAGCGCGCGAGTGGGGCCACCTTGGCGATGCCGCCGTGCACCTCGTCGCGGGCGACCACCGGGGTGTCGCGCCGGGTCGAGGCCTGACCGCGGCGCAGCCCGGTCACCCAGGCGTCGTACCCGGCGAGGGCGCGGGCCAGCGGCCGGGTCTTGCGCACGTCGCAGCAGACGTTGCGCAGCTCCGGCGAGAGGTAGAAGAGGTTGGCGCCGTGCTCCCCGGTCATCGACCCGACCTCGCCGGGGTCGGGGGTCAGGATGTGGAGCCTCACCCGGAACCGGCGCCGCACCTCATCGATCAGGTCGTGGGTCTCCTGAGGCAGGCGGCCGGTGTCGAGGGTGATGACCTCGACCTCCGAGCTCAGCCGGCTGGCCATGTCGATCAGGACGATGGTCCCGGCCTGCAGGCTGGTGACGATCGCCACCCGCCGGAAGCGCTCGTAGGTCCAGGCGAGGATGGCCTCGGGGTCGGCGTCCTCGAGGTCGTGGGCGGCCGCCTCGAGCTCGTCGGCGGGGAGGTCGATGGCGGCGCTCATGGCCGGCCGGCCGGGTGGCGGCGGACGAGGGGGGATTGGAGCCGGACGGGCGGGCGGCGGGCGAGGAGGGTTCGGAGCCGGGTGCGCCGGCGGCGGGCGCTGACCGGCGCCAGGGTCGTCGCGGGCGTCGCGGGGGTCCAGGGCACTTCGGGTTCATCTCCGGGTGGGCCGGCCGGGCGGGGCCGGCGATGGGCAGTCGTCAGCGGTCGGGGGTGCGGCCGGAGAGCCCGGAGGTCGCTCGGGGATGCGCCTGGAAGGTGTGACTGTATGTGGGCTGGGAGGCTCAGGCCGGCCGCGGAGGGCGGCTACATACAGGCGCAGGCGACGTGGCGGACGAAGTCCATCTCACCCCACCGGGAGAAGAAGACGGGCATGGAGGCTCCGGTCCGCATGGGGCGGGAGCATATCAGCCACTTGTTAGCCGCGTCAAACAATGAGCCGGCGGGCAGTGGGTCAGTTTGATCTGGCCGGGCTTGACGGCGTGGGGCCGTGTGTGCTTCCGTGGGAGCATGCCTGACCGGTCAAGGAACCACCCCCCGGCCGATCTGAACACGCTCGCCGCCTCGATCGTGGGGGATGCCGTCGGGGAGCCCACCGTGCCCGACCCCGACACGGGGAAGGACCCCGCTGCCGTCTCCCTTGGCCGCCGCGGGGGGCTGAAGGGCGGAAAGGCGAGGGCGGCCAAGCTCACGCCGGAGGAGAGGCGGAAGATCGCGGCGAAGGCCGCAGCAGCGCGGTGGAACAGCCCGCCCAAGCACCCGTAGCCAGCCGCCTCAGGACGGGTGGCGGCCTGTACGGAGGCCTCTTGTCGCTGTTGTACGTCGGTGCCGTCGAGCCTCGAGCAGCGCGGGCAGGGCGGCGATCGAGTCGATGACCATCACCGCCATCTGATCCCCCTCGACGCCCCGGGTGCCGAGCTTGCCGGTGCGCACCAGGACGCAGGGGGCACCGACGGCCCGCGCGCCGCCGGCGTCGTTCTCGGGGTCGTCCCCCACCACCAGCGCCTCGGCGGCGGTGCAGCCGAGGTCCGCGAGGGCCATCTCGAAGAAGTCGACCGACGGCTTGCCGAAGGTGCGCGCCGTCTGCCCGGAGGCGTATTCGAGGAGGGCGACGAACGCCCCGGTGTCGAGCGAGGGGCCGTCCTGCGCCTGCCACCAGCGGCCGCGCTGGAGCGCCAGCAGCCCGGCCCCGTCCATCAAGCGCCGGAACGCCGCGTCGAGCGGGGCGAACCCGGCGAGCTCGCGGCAGTCCCCCACCAGGACGTGATCAGCGCGCCCCTCCCCGGCGTCGTGGGCGGCGAAGCGCGCGGCCAGCTCGGCGCTGAGCAGCAGGTGGCACCGCTCCCCCGGCCGCTGCTCCAGGAAGCGCAGCGCGGCCACCACCGGAGTGAAGATCTCCGCGATCTCGACCTCCAGGCCGGCGGCCGAGAGCTCCCGGCAGACGGTCTCGGGGGTGCGCGAGTCGATGTTGGTGAGCAGCCGCATCCGGAGTCCCCACTCGCGCAGCCACCGCAGCGTCGAGACCGCACCGGGAATGGGCTGTCCACGCGACATCAGGGTCCCGTCGACGTCGAGCAGCACCGCGCGAAGCGGGGTGAGGGCCCCGCGCGAGGCGGCCTGAGGCGTCTCGCGCCCGGTCACCGGGGCACCGCCGGAGGGTGGCGGCGACCGGGGGTACGCGAGCGGCCGCTGGACGCGCCATCCGGCTCCGAGGTCACGCGACCGCCTCCCGGGCGCGCCAGAGGTACCAGCTCGCCACCGTGCGGTACGGCGCCCACCGCGCCCCGCGCCCGGCCACCTCCTGGCGTGTGGGCATCGTCTCAGTCCCGAACGCCAACTGGAATCCGCGGCGGAGCCCGTAGTCGTCGGCGGGCAGGACGTCGGGACGGCCCAGGGTGAAGATCAGGAACATCTC
>DNAU01000061.1:7594-8493 GCA_003491925.1 Chloroflexota bacterium | reverse complement strand
GCCTGCTCGTCGTCGAAGAGGAACTGGGCCAGCGCCCGTGCCAGCTCGGTCTTCCCGACCCCGGTGGGGCCCAGGAAGATGAAGGAGCCGATCGGCCGGTTGGGGTCGGAGAGGCCGGCCCGCCCGCGCCGCACCGCGTTGGCGACCGCGCCGATGGCGGCATCCTGGCCGACCACCCGGTCGTGCAGCCGCTCCTCGATGTGGAGCAGCTTCTGGACCTCGCCCTCCAGCATCTTGGCGACCGGGACGTGCGTCCAGTTTGCGACAACCTCGGCGATATCCTCGGCGTCGACCTCCTCCTTGAGCAGGGGATGGTCGCCACGCACCTCACCGAGCCGGGCCTCCTCAGCGGCGAGACCGCGCTCCAGCTCGCCGAGCTGGCCGTAGCGGAGCTCCGCCGCCCGGCCGAAGTCGGCGGCCCGCTCCGCCCGCTCGGCGTCGTGCTTGACCGCCTCGATCCGCTCCTTGATGTCGCGGATCGCGTTCATCGCCCCCTTCTCCTGCTCCCAGCGCGCGCGCAGCCCACTGGCCTGCTCCTGGAGGTCGGCCAGGTCCTTCTCGAGGGTGGCCAGCCGCTCCATGGAAGCGGCGTCGCTCTCCTTGCGGAGCGCCTCGCGCTCGATCTCGAGCTGGCGGATCTCCCGCTCGACGATGTCCAGCTCGGTGGGCAGGGAGTCGATCTCGATCCGCAGCCGGGACGACGCCTCGTCGATGAGGTCGATCGCCTTGTCGGGGAGGAAGCGGTCGGTGATGTAGCGCTGGGAGAGGGTCGCGGCGGCGACGATCGCGGAATCGGTGATGCGCACCCCGTGGTGGACCTCGTAGCGCTCCTTGAGCCCGCGGAGGATGGAGATGGTGTCGGCGACCGACGGCTGGTCGACCATCACCGGCTGGAAGCG
>DNAU01000061.1:7286-7509 GCA_003491925.1 Chloroflexota bacterium | reverse complement strand
TCTCGATGTGCTTGCGGTACTCGTCCAGGGTGGTCGCGCCGATGCAGCGCAGCTCGCCGCGGGCGAGCGCCGGCTTGAGCATGTTGCCGGCGTCCATGGCGCCCTCGGCGGCGCCGGCTCCGACCACGGTGTGCAGCTCGTCGATGAAGAGGACCACGCGGCCGTCGGAGGAGGTGACCTCCTTGAGCACGGCCTTGAGCCGATCCTCGAACTCGCCGCGGTA
>DNAU01000061.1:0-7209 GCA_003491925.1 Chloroflexota bacterium | reverse complement strand
CCGCGGTACTTGGACCCCGCCACCATCGCGCCCAGGTCGAGGGCCACCAGGCGGCGGTCGCGGAGACTCTCGGGAACGTCGCCGCTCGCCATCCGCTGAGCCAGTCCCTCGGCGATCGCGGTCTTGCCCACCCCGGGCTCGCCGATCAGGACGGGGTTGTTCTTGGTCCTGCGGGAGAGCACCTGGATGACCCGGCGGATCTCGGCGTCGCGCCCGATCACCGGGTCGAGCTTGCCCCGGCGCGCGGCGTCCGTGAGGTCGCGCCCGTACTTCTCGAGGGCGTCGTACTTCGCCTCCGGATTGGCGTCGGTCACCCGCTGGGAGCCGCGCACCGCCTCCAGGGTCGAGTAGACCTTCTCCGGAGTGACCCCCGCCTGCTGGAGCATCCGGGCCGCCTCGCCCTGGGGCTGGCGGACGATGGCGAGCAGGAGGTGCTCGGTGGAGACGTACTCGTCCTTGAGCCGGGCCATCTCGTCGAACGCCGCCATCAGCACGGTGCGGAGAGCGGAGCCCACGGGGGGCTCGGCGGCGCCGATCTGCTTGGGCCGCGACTCGAGCGACGACTGCAGGCGTGCGGCCAGCGGCTCGGGCTGCACCTCGAGGCGCCGCAGGAGAGCGGGGACCAGGCCCTCGTCCTGGTGGAGCAGGGCGAGCAGGAGGTGCTCGGGCTCGACGGTGGGGTGCTGGAGGCTGGTGGCGGCCGTCTGGGCGGCCTGCAGTGCCTCCTGGGAACGTTCGGTGAATCGATCCAGGCGCATGTTCTCTGGATACCACGCGGTGCCGCGCGCGAACCGCCGGGATGGGCAGGCGAGCCATGCGCCGTCACGGGTGCCGGGCGCCAGCACGAGCAGATGGGCGGCACGTCTCCGACGCGCCCGCCCACGGCATCGGCAGGCCGCCGTGCCTCGGCTCCTGCGCCAGCTCGGACATCGGCGTTCGGGACACCGCTGCCGGCCAGGACTACGATGCGAGCCGGTCCCACCGATGGCCGCTCTCCCCCTCCGCGCCGCCCAGCTGCTGATGGCGGTCGCGGCCGCCACGGCGACGGCGGGGTCGGCGCTCATGGTCGCCCCGGCGCGCCCGGCTGCCGCCCCGCGGGCCGCCGTCCCCGCCGCGCCGGCCACCACCGCCACCCCGACGGCCGGCCCCTGGTTCGACATGAACGTGGCGACTGGCAGCGTCAGCTTCTGGGAGCCGGCGACCATGCCGGTCGGGGCGCCGCCCATCAAGGCCGCGGCCGGGATCCTGGTCGACATGGACAGCGGAGAGATCCTCTGGCAGCGCGATCCGCATCTCGAGCTCGGCCCGGCGAGCCTCACCAAGGTGCTCACCTCGCTGGTGGCGCTGGAGAACTTCAGCCCCCGCGAGGAGGTGTTCATCACCCCCGCAGCCCTCGGCCAGGCCGCCGACGACACGGTGATGGGGCTCCAGGCAGGGGAGACGCTCACCGTCCAGGAGCTGCTCGACGGGATGCTGCTCCCGAGCGGCGACGACGCCGCCTCGGCGATCGCGGTGGACACCGTGGGCGAGTTCCGGTTCGTCTCCGCGATGAACGCACAGGTCGCCGCCCTCGGCCTCCAGGACTCGAGCTTCTCGAACACCTCCGGGCTCGACGACCCCGAGCTCTACTCGTCCGCGTACGACCTGGCGGTGATCGCGACCTTCACGTACGACCGCTACCCCCTCTTCGACCAGATCGTGGACACCCCGAGCATGGAGCTGCCCGCCACCTCGGGGCACCCCGCCTTCCACCTCGACAACCTCGACGAGCTGCTCCTGGACTACCCCGCAGCCGTCGGCATCAAGCCGGGATGGACCGGCAACGCCGGCGCCTGCCTGATCGGGATGGCGGTGCGTGGCGGCCACCGCCTGCTGGCGGTCCTCCTCAATGCCGACTACCCGGCGAGGCTGGAGGCGCGCCTCCTCGACTGGGGCTTCGAGCAGGAGGGACTGCCGCCGCTGCTGCCGCCCACCCCCACGCCGAGCCCGACGGCGGCGCCCCGGCGCTGACCCGGGGCCGGTCGACACGACTCTCCCGGCGGTCAGGCTTCGGCGGCGGTCGCGACCGCGGCGGATCGACCGGCTCCAGGTAGGCTTCGCGCGTGGCGGTTCTCCTCTCCATCCTCGGCAGCGGCAGCGCCTTCAGTGGCTGCGGGGCCAACGCCTCCGCGCTCCTGGACGAGCGGGTGATGGTCGATGCTGGCTCCCCGGCCCACCTGCTCCTCCCCCGCCTCGGGGTGCGCATCCACGACATCGACCTGGTGCTGCTCACCCACTTCCACATGGACCACAGCGGCATGCTCCCACTCCTGCTCGGCGCCCTCGCCCACAGCGACGAACCGCCGGAGCCGGGCCGGCTGACCATCGCCGGGCCGGTGGGGACCCGCGAGCTGATCGAGCGGCTCACCGTGGCCGGCTTCGGCGGCCCGACCCAGCGCCGCATCGACGACCGGGTGGCGCCGCGCTACGTGGTGCTCCACGACGGCAGCGACGTGCAGATCGGGGAGAGCCGGGTGCGCAGCCACGCGGTGGTCCACGCCACCGGCCCGTCGCTCGCCTACTCGGTGACCCGGAGCGGTCTGCGGGTGGGCTTCAGCGGCGACACCACCCTCTGCGCCGGGGTGCGCCGTCTCGCCGGCGAGGTCGACGCGCTGGTCTGCGAGTGCTCCGGGCCCGACGCTCCGGTGGGTGGGGGGCACCTCTGGCGGGGCGAGGTGGCCGAGCTGATCGAGGACAACCCGGGGGTGAGATTCGTCCTCAACCACCTGGCCGCCCCCGTGTCGATCCCGGGGGCGCTGGTGGCCCACGACCTGCTGACCCTGGAGCTGACGGCGTAGGGGTCGGCGGCGGGGGAATGCCCGGCGCCGGCGGAGGAGTGCCCGGCGCGGCGCGAGGAGGGCCGCGGCGGTCCGGCCGGGCCCAGGCGGTCACGGCCGCAGCGTGATCGACCCCGAAGCGATCCTCGCGGACCCCGTGCGCTACACCGCGGGCCGGCGGCGGAGCAGGCGGCGTCGCCAGAGCCGGGTGATGGCCGGGGCGAGCGATGCCCAGGTGTCACGCCAGAGCCGGTGGTCCGGGTCCTCCAGGCCCTGCGGGGAGAACTCCGCCTTGCCGCTCAGCGCGGCGACGGTGCCCAGCTCGGCCTCGAGCAGCGGGGGGCCGCCGCCACCCAGGGCGCGGGCGAGCCGCCCCACGAAGGCCCCGCGGGTCTCCGAGACGTCCCGTTCCATCCCGGCCAGCCGGCCGGCCAGGGCCAGCCGGCGCCAGACCCCGGCGAGGCTGCGGGGTCTTCGCCACCATCGGAAGAAGGCCAGCAGCAGCACCGCCACCACCACCAGCCCGGCGGCGAGCCCCATCCCCCACTGGGAGAGTCCGGTGCCCTTCCCGGCCCCCGAGGTCGGGATCGTGGAGGGTCGGGCGCTGGGCGACGGTGTCGCCGCGTGGTGGCTCGGGAAGGCCACCTGACTCGGGGCCGACGTCGCGCCGCCGCGCGGGATCGGCAGGTAGCCGCCGAAGTTGGACGCGGGGGTGGGCTCGAAGGGGACCCAGCCGTAACCGGGGAAGTACGCCTCCACCCAGGCGTGGGCGTCGGTGCTGGTCACCTGGAAGATCGGCTGGTGGGCGGCGGTGGACCGGCCGCTGGACGTCCCGGGTCCGTAGCCGCTCAGCAGCACGGTCGGGATGCCAAGCGAGCGCAGCATCGCGCCCATCGCGCTGGCGAAGTACTGGCAATACCCCTGGTGGCTGGAGTCGAGGAAGTAGACGATCGGCCACTGGCCCTTCGGCGTCCTGGGCGGGGTGAGGGTGTAGGCGAAGGCGCCGCTGCGCAGGTGGCTCTCGATCGCCGCCGCCTCGTCGTACGGGTTGGTGGTGCCCAGCGTCCACGCCTTGGCGAGGCTCGCGATCACCGCCGCCTCGGCGGTCGCCGTGGCGGAGGCGCCCTTGCCCACCAGGGGCGCGGCGTCGCTCTCCACCCACGAGGGGTAGTCGGTCCCCGCGCTCTCGAGCTGGGCGACGGTCGCCGTGCTCGCCGAGCCACCCGTCTCGATGCTGCGGATGGTCTGCGCCGGAAGGTCGACCTCGTCGACGCTCAGGAAGACGGGGGTGGCGGTGCTGCCGGTGGGGCAGGTGTCCCCGATGCACTGGTAGCCGGACGGGAAGGGGGTCGGGGTCGGCGTGGGAGGGGTCGTCGGCGGCGCGACGTCGCCGATGACGGTGCCGGGCAGGCTCATCGAGGACGGGTCACCCGGGAAGAGGCTCAGGCCACCTCCGGCCGTCTGGGTGGCGGAGCTGGCCGACTGCTCGTAGCTGATGTGGACCGTGACCGGCGAGCGCGATCCTCCCAGCGCGGTCGGGTCGCGCGGGATCGTGCCGGCGGGGAAGGTCTGGCCCACCGCCGTGTCGAAGTCGGGGATCCAGTCGCCGGCGCTGAAGACGGTGTCGACGTCCGCCTCGAGGTAGGTGGGCTGGCCCTGGTCGGTGTAGTAGGTGAGCACGGGGGTGGGGTTGTTGGTCAGCTGGCCCCCGGGGGCCACCACCGGGTTGAAGCCGATGTTGGAGAGGCTCTGCGCCCCCGGGCCGCCGCCGGGGCCCGCCCCCCCGTTGAAGAGGTTGCCCGAGATGTCGGTGTCGCTGACCGGCGGGATCAGCAGGCTGGCGGCGACCACCGCGATCGCGGCCAGGGAGAGGGAGATCGTATACCGCTCCCGGACCCCCTCCAGGGTCGGTACCCTCCGCCGGCGCCAGCCCGCGGCGAGCGAGCCGAGCTCGGCCAGGCCGATCACCAGCAGGGCGGCGAAGATGGCCATCGTCTCGGAGAGCCCTATCGACGAGCCGGGCCCGGCGCCACTGGTGACCGAGGGGGCGTTGAGGACGTTGACGGCGACGACGACCAGCGCCGGGAGGACGGCCAGGACGCCGCGCTGCTCGCGGAAGGCCACCCAGCCGAGCCAGTAGCCGCAGAGCCAGATGATGGTCGCCAGTCCCACCATGAAGGCCCAGCGGACGAAGTCGCCAGGCCCGGTGGCGAGCAATCCGGTGAACGCCTGGAGGAGGTACTCCCCGACCGTGTGCTGGAGCCCTCCACTGCTCACCGAGAGGGGGATGAGACCGATGGTGGTGGGCACCACCACCGCGGCGCAGAGGGGGACGGCAAGCCCGATCGCGGCGAGCCTGCCGATCCCCGAGCGGCCGAGCAGGATCGCCTCGACCAGCGCCACCACCGCCACCAGGAGGGTCGCCTGGGCGCCTCCGATCCAGTTGCCGGCGAGCACCGCGGTGGTGGTCGTCACGATCAGGCCGAGGGCGATGGCGTAGGAGCCGATCCCCGAGGGCGCCACCGGCGCGGCCACGGCCATGTACTGGCCCGGGAGGGGAGCCGTCCGTCGCCGGACCCCCGCGGCTCCCGAGGGCCGGACCGCGTGGGGCGGCACCCTGGCCGGCTCGGCGACCGCCCGCGCCCAGCCTCCGCCCGAGACCGGTCCGGACCCGGGGCTGCTCATGGGCTCTCGGCGCTGCGCATGGGGATCTCAGCCGCCGCCGGTCACATCCCGGCGGCGCGGGTGCGGCGGGGCATGGAGAGCACGTCGCCCCGCCGGACGATCCACCAGTCGAGGGCCAGCCGCCAGGCGGCGCCGACCCGCATCGGCGGGCCCGAGGCCCCGAAGCTGGTGGGCTCGACCAGCACCGCGAGATGGCGCTGCCCGCGAACCCCCACCTCGACCAGGGCCTCGACCCATGCGGGGTCGCGATCGCTGGTCACGACGATCAGCCCGCCGCGGCCCTGCCAGCTCCGTCCGTGCTGGGCGATCGCGGCCGCGATCGGGCGGCGCCCGCTGTTCTGGGCCAAGGCCAGGAACTCCAGGATCCGCAGCCGCTGGGCCTCGCCCCGGCCCGGGCCGATCGCGGTCGCCATCCGGTCGTTGGTGACCAGCCCCACCGCCTGGCCGCGCGCCAGCGCGGCATGGCAGATCGAGGCGGCGAGCGAGACCGCGTACTCGAGGGTGGATTCGGGCGCCTCACCGAAATGGGTGTCCCGGGCGAGGTCGAGCATGACCATGACGTCGGAGCTCTGCCGCGACTCGTACAGGCGGCTGATCAGGCGTCCGGCCCGGGCCGTGGACGGCCAGTGGATGCGGCTCATGCCGTCGTCGGGAGCGTGGTCGCGGACCGAGGAGATGTCTGGCGGCACGTCGAGGCCCCGTCCGTGGCGGACCTCTCCGAAGGAGCCCCCCATCCAGACCGGACCGAGGACGGAGTCGACCGGGTGGATCGCCGGGTAGACGAGCACGGCGCCGGTCTCCCGCAGCCGCACCGTCTTGGGGAAGAGGCCGAAGGGGTCGCCGAGCCTGACCTCCAGGGGCCCGAAGCTCAGCTTGCCCCGCTGGGTGAAGATCCCCCGCGCCGTCCACGCCACCGACCCCCCCGGGTTGAGCGCGCAGGCCCGTCCCGGCGAGTACCCCGCCAGCCGGGTCCGGTCGTGGACCTCGCAGTAGGGGAGGGTCAGGATGCTGCGGTTGCGGATGGTGAAGCGCTCGGTGAACGCCTCCCCCACCATGTGGGCGCCCTCCGGCGGCTGGCGGCGGACCTCCACGCGCCGGGCCAGGATCATCGACCAGGCCCAGGCCACGGCCAGCAGCAGCACCAGCGCGTAGGCCAGGGTGTAGGCGAGGCGGACTCCGGTGAGCCCAGCGAAGAAGCTGAGGACGACGAGGACGGCGAGAAGAGGCGCCCGGCTGCTCATGCCAGCCGCCGCGCGGCCGTCGGGACGGCCTCGGCGGCGAGGATCTCCTCGATGACGCCCGAAGCCAGAACGCCGCGGAGCTCCGCGTTGGGGGTGAGGATCACCCGGTGGGTGAGCACTCCGGCCGCCAGTCCCTTGAGATCGTCGGGGAGGACGAAGTCGCGCCCCGCCGCCGCGGCCCGCGCCTGGGCGGAGTGAAGCAGCCCGAGGCTGCCGCGGGGCGAGGCTCCGAGCGCGACGTCGGGGTGCTGGCGGGTGCGCTGGACCAGGCGCACGCAGTACTCCTTGAGCGCCGGGTCGCAGTAGACCTCGGAGCACGCCGTCTGGCACTCCCCCAGCTCCTCGGGGGTGGTCACCGGCATCAGGTCGTCGAGCGGCGAGGAGGTCTGGAAGCGGTCCAGCATCGCCACCTCGTCGTCGAGGGGGAGGTAGCCGAGGTCGACCTTGAAGAGGAACCGGTCCACCTG
>DNAU01000230.1:11054-16625 GCA_003491925.1 Chloroflexota bacterium | reverse complement strand
CAGCCCGCCCATGGTGATCGTCTCGTCGTCGGGGTGGGCGTGGACGGTCAGCAGCCGGAGCCCGGCGGGGTCGCTCACGGCGTCTCGGGCCTGACCTTCACCGAGTGCATCACGTCGCCGGCCCGGATCTCGCCCACCACCTCCATCCCCTTCACCACCTGGCCGAAGAGGTTGTACGACTTGGTCAGGCTGCGGCGGTTGTCCGCCGTGGAGATGAAGAACTGGGAGCCGTTGGTGCCGGGTCCGGAGTTGGCCATCGCCACCGAGCCCGCGATGTAGTCACCCTGCACCGGCTCGTCCTCGAAGCGGTACCCGGGCCCGCCGCGGCCGGTGCCCTCCGGGCAGCCGCCCTGGATCACGAAGCCGTCGACCACCCGGTGGAAGGTGAGGCCGTCGTAGAACCCCTCGCCGGCCAGGAAGACGAAGTTGTTGACCGTCCTCGGCGCTCGGGAGGCGTCCATGGCGAACTCGATGTCGCCTCGGTCGGTCGAGATGGTGGCCAGGTAGCGGGCGTGGGGGTCGATGACCTGCTCGGGTCGCGCGTACTTCTTCGGCATCGTTGGAGTCTAGACAAGCGACGGCCGGCGCCGATGCGGCGGCGCCGGCCCGGGGAGGGGGACCGCGGGGGCCGGGTCGAGCGGTCAGCCTGTGGTCAGGCGCCGCTCGAGGGTTCGGGGGTCGCGACCGGCGAGGCGCTGGGGCTCGTCTTCATGGCGGCCCGCTGCAGCGCGCGGAGGAGGCGCTGCCCGGGAGCGGCCATCACCTGGGAGATCCGGTTGTCGGCACGGGTCGCGAGCGCCGATCCCTGGCTGGCGGACAGCTTGCCGGCGGCCTCTCGAGCGCTGACCTTCGAGGTCACCGCGGCATCGGCGCTCTGGACCACGGCGGCCGCCTGGCTGCCCGCGATCTGGTTGAGCGTCTCGTCCTGGCGGAGCAGGGTGCGGACCTGCGCGAGGGTCTGGCCCGTGTCCCTGGCCGTCAGCGCGATCAGCCCGCGGATGATCGGACGGGCCGCCGCCCCGGTGGACGGGTTGCCGGTGGCGCTGGCGCTGGTGGTGGCGGCGGTGACCGCGGCCGTCGGCAGGCTCGCGCCGGCGCTGGCGGCGATGGCGAAGCCGGCGCCCACACCGGCGACGGCGGCGGCGAGGGCCAGCGACAGCCCGGCGGCGACGGCGTGCCGGCCCACCGCGGCGCGGAGGTTGCGGGTGAGGGATCTGGCGATTTCCAACATGGTTCGGATTCTCGGGCGGAGCGGGCGGCGGCGCCTGAGCCCGGCCTGAGAACCGAGCCCGGGTGGCGGCGGGATGGCTCCCGGCGCCGGGAGCGCTCCCCGGTGACTGCTAAGCTGGGTTGCGTCGGGTCGGTGCGCCGTGCCGCGCCGCGGCCGGAGGAGGGAGCACGAGCGTGAACGTGGTGGTCTGCGTGAAGCTGGTCCCCGATCCCAACACCCCGGGCCAGCTCGACCCGGAGACCCACCGGCTGCGCCGCGATCTCGCCGACGCCGTGCTCGACCCGGGTGACGAGTTCGGCGTCGAGGCCGGCCTCCAGTTGGCCGAGGCCCACGGCGGCGAGGTGAGGGTGGTGTCGATGGGGCCGGAGCGGGCGGTCGACGCGGTGCGCAAGGCCCTGGCGATGGGCGCGACGAAGGGCGTCCTGGTCTGCGACGACAGCCTGCGCGGAGCCGATGCCCTCACCACCGCCAAGGTGCTGGCCGCGGCGATCCGCCGCGAGCCCTACGATCTGGTGATCACCGCCACCGAGTCGACGGACGGGTACAGCGGGATCGTTCCCCAGGCGCTCGCCGAGCTGCTGGGGGTGCCCGCCGTCACCTTCGCCAGCGAGATGAGCTCCGATGGCAGCCTGCTCACCGCGACCCGGCAGACGGAGAGAGGGTCGGAGACGGTCGTCACCGGACTGCCCTGCGTGGTCGCGGTGACCGCCGGGGTCAACGAGCCGCGCTATCCGACGCTCCGGGGGATCATGGGCGTCAAGTCCAAGCCGCTGGAGCGGCTGACGCCGACCGACCTCGGCCTCGCCGCGTCGGTCCCGACCCCGACCGGCCAGACCGTGGTCTCGGTGACCATGGCCGGGCAGCGCCAGGCCGGCGAGGTGGTCCGCGACGACGGGGACGGGGCGCACCGGATCGTCGAGCTGCTGGCCAGGCTTCGGGTGATCTGAGGTGGCCAACGGTCCCGTCTGGGTGTTCGCGGAGGTCGTCGACGGTCGGGTCGCGCCCGGCGCGCTGGAGCTCCTCACCAAGGCGCGCTCGCTGGGCGCGGCGGACGTCGAGGCGGTCTGCCTGGGCCCCGGCGCCCGTGAGGCGGTCGGCGAGCTCGGCCGCCACGGCGCCTCCACCGTCTACATCTCCATCGACGCCGGCTTCGTCGAGCTGCTGATGGGCGGTCCCGGTGCCGACACCCTCGCCCCCCTGATCGCGACCCGGAAGCCGGAGCTGATCCTCTTCCCGGGCACCCACGACGGCCGCGACCTCGCCGGTCGGCTGGCGGCGAAGCTGGATCTGCCGGTCATCGCCAACGGCCTGGACATCGAGACCGGCGCGGCCATCACGGTCACCTCCACCATCTTCGGCGTCACCCAGGTGGTGCGGACCGAGTTCGGCGAACGGAGGCCGGCGCTTGCCCTCTTCCGGCCCAAGGCCTTCACGGCGTCGGCCCTCCCAGCCGGCCCCGCCCCGCGGACGGTCGAGGTACCGGCCGTGATCGACGAGCGCCACCGCCGGGCCCGGGTGGTCGATCGCTCCACCCCGGTTGCGACCGGCCCGGCCCTGGAGGAGGCCACGGTGGTGGTGAGCGGGGGGCGCGGCCTCCAGGAGCCCGCCAACTTCGAGCTGCTCCACGAGGTCGCCGGCCTCCTCCACGGCGCGGTGGGGGCCAGTCGCGCCGCCGTCGACGCCGGCTGGGTGCCCTACTCGATGCAGGTGGGCCAGACCGGCAAGACCGTGAAGCCGACGGTCTACATCGCCTGCGGGATCAGCGGGGCGATGCAGCACACGGTGGGCATGAGGGGGGCCCAGGCCATCGTGGCCATCAACCGAGACCCCGAGGCGCCGATCTTCAAGCTGGCCGACCTGGGGATCGTCGGCGACGCCCTCACGGTGCTGCGCCAGCTGCGGGACGAGCTGAGGTCCAGATCGGGCTGAGGGTGGCGCCGGTGCCCCGCCCTCCCAGGGCGGCTCGGCCTCAGGTCCCACCTCCTCCGAGGGCTTCACAGCCCCGGGCGGCCCGGCGCCGAGCCCTCGTCGTCATCGGACGGTGACTGGATTGCAACAAAGGATCATTGCAGATGGCAGGACTGCCCTATACTCGCCGCGGATGGACGATAAGGTCATCGTCGATCTCCTCGGCCAGGTGGGCAACCTCTTCACGTCCAGCCTCGAGCTGAAGGAGACCATCGATTTCATGCTCAAGGCGGCCAGCGACCTGGCAGTCTGCGATGCGGCCACGGTCTTTTTGCTCGATGAGGATGACCTCACCCTCGCGGCGATCGCGACCTTTCCCTTCGGGGAGTCGGTCAGCCGGGTGGCTCGATTCAAGCTGGGAGAGGGCATCGTTGGCTGGGCGGCCAAGCAACGCAAGATCGTCTCCGTCAGCGACGCGACCAAGGACAGCCGCTTCAAGAACCTCGAGATGGGCTACTCGCCCCGTTCGGTCCTGATCATGCCCCTGGAGTCCCCCCGGCGCCTGGTCGGAGCGCTGACCATCGCGAGGAAGGAGGTCAACCCCTTCACCTCAGTGGAGCAGGCCCTGATGCAGATCATCGCCAACCAGGCGGCCATCTCCATCGACAACGCGCGCCTCTACACGACCCAGCGGCGCCAGATCAAGGAGATCGCCGACCGCACTCGCGAGCTGGAGATCGCCAACGCCCACATCGCCGAGATCTCCCGGCTCAAGAGCGAGTTCCTGGCCAACATGAGCCATGAGCTGCGCACCCCGCTCAACGCCATCCTGGGGTTCAGCGAGATCCTCAAGGACAACCTGGTGGAGCTCTCCGAGGACCAGCGGCACGAGTGCCTGGAGAACATCCACGCCAGCGGCAAGCACCTCCTGGAGCTGGTCAACGACGTCCTCGACCTCTCCAAGATCGAGGCCGGCCGGATGGAGCTGGCCTACGACCGGTTCAGGGTCGGCAACGCGGTGCGCGAGGTCCACAACGTCATCCGGTCGCTGAGCGAGCGGCGCGACATCGACCTGGCCATCACCGTCGAGCCCGAGGACCTCGAGACCCGGGCGGACAAGAGCAAGTTCAAGCAGATCCTCTACAACCTGCTCTCCAACGCCATCAAGTTCACCGCCCAGGGCGGACGGGTCTGGGTGTCGGCCCGACCCGAGAACGGTTGGCTGGTGGTCGACGTCGGCGACACCGGGGTGGGCATCCCGCACGAGTACCACGAGCGGATCTTCGACGAGTTCTACCAGCTCGACACCGCGACCACCCGCCAGGTCGAGGGCACCGGTCTCGGACTCTCGCTGACCCGGCGCCTGGTCGAGCTCCACGGCGGCGACATCCGGGTCGACTCGGAGGTCGGCCGGGGGTCGGTCTTCACCTTCCAGCTCCCGCTGCTCGGCATGGAGCCTCAGAACGGCCGGGTCCACAACCGGATCCTCCTGGTCGAGGACAACCAGAGCAACCGCAACCTCGCCCGGATGGTGCTCAATGGCAGCGGATTCGAGGTCGACGTCGCCTCGGATGGCGCCGAGGGCCTGCAGAAGGCCCGCTCGACCCTCTACGACCTCGTCCTGATGGACGTGGAGCTGCCCGGGATGGACGGTCTGACCGTCACCCGAATGCTAAAGTCCGATCCCAAGACCGCCGACGTCCCCATCGTCGCTCTCACCGCCAATGCCATGAAAGGTGACGAGCAGGAAGCGCTCGCCGCCGGTTGTTCGGGGTACATCAGCAAGCCCATCGAGGTAGCGAGCTTCGTGCAACGGATCGCAACGTACCTGGAGCCGGCGGCATCATGAGCGCCGGCGGCAAGACCATCCTGATCGTCGAGGACGACCCCCCCAGCCGTGAGGTGGTCCGCCTCGCCGTGAGCGCGCAGAATCACACCCTTCTCGAGGCCGCCACCGGCCTGGAGGGACTCCAGACCGCCCGGGAGCAGAATCCCGACCTGATCATCCTCGACGTGAACCTGCCCGGGATGAGTGGCCTCGACGTCTGCCGCCGGCTCCGTTCCGAGGGGTCACGGGTCCCGATCCTGATGCTCACCGCCAAGGCCGACACCATCGACGTGGTCGTCGGACTCGAGCTGGGCGCCGACGACTACGTCACCAAGCCCTTCGAGGTCCGCGAGCTGATGGCGCGGATCGGCGCCCACCTGCGCCGCAGCGAGATCTCCTCCCAGGAGCAGCCCCGCGACCGCTTCGAGTTCCCGGGCCTGACCATCGACCTGGGACGCCGCCAGGTCTTCCGCGACGGCGAGGAGGTCAACCTCACCCTGACCGAGTTCAACCTGCTGGCCCTGCTGGCCTCCCGTCCGGGTCAGGTGATGAGCCGGGGAGAGCTCCTCCGCCGGGTGTGGGGCTACGAGGTCGAGATCGAGAC
>DNAU01000230.1:0-10934 GCA_003491925.1 Chloroflexota bacterium | reverse complement strand
GGGATCGGGTACCGCTTCTCCGGGTAGCCTCCGCAGCGGGTGGCGGCACGGGGTGGTGCCGCGCGCGGGCACGGACGTCCGAGCGGCCTGACCGCCATTGCGCGAGATGGCCACCGCGCGGGTGGAGCCGCGGGGGTGGTGCTGCGCTCGGGCACGGACGTCCGAGCGCCCTGACTGGCGCTCGGCGTCCTTTGCTCGGCGGCGTTGCGACCGCCCCTTGCGCAAAGCTGTCGCTCCGCACGCACCCCCGCGTCTCCTGGGCGGTGTCTCATCGCCCGGGAGGCGGGGCGTGCGCCCTCCGGCGCGCGGACCTGAGATGCGGCTTGTACTCGCTGCGCGGTACCAGCCGGTCCTACGCTCGGAGGGTGAGCCTGCGGCTTGGCCTCCTGACTCCGTCGCGGCTAGTACTCGCGGTGCGGTACTGAGGGATCCTCCGTTCGGAGCGATAGCCTTCGGCTCTCGCTCCTCACTACGTCACCCTCAGTAGATGAAGCCGACGATGGTGGGGTCGGTCGCGCTGATGGTGCGCTCGTCGATCCGGGCCCATCCGCCGTAGTTCATCTCCGTGATCACGAAGCTGCCGTCCGGCTTGACGCTGTCGACGAAGCCCACGTGTCCGTCGTACGAGTATCCGGGGCCCTCGAAGACGACGATGGCGCCGGCCACCGCGATGTCGCCCTCGGGCCGGTAGGGACGGGCGTTCACCCACCACTGGCCGGCGTTGCCGGCCCAGGTGATGTCGGTGCGCGTGGCCACGTAGTAGGTGCACTCCCCATAGGGGAAGCTGTCACCCCCCTTGCTGGGCGGCACCTCGGGGACACCGGGCGCCTCGGGGATGAAGGCCGCGGCGTTGAGGGCACCCTGAGGGGCTGAGGCCAGCGGGACCTGGAGATAGGTTCCGGCCGCCAGCGGGACGTCCGCCTGGATCACGTTGTACTCGAGGAGCACCGAGGGGTCGAGGCCGAGGCTCAGGGCGAACTGGCTGGGCAGCTCGCCGCCCAGGACCTTGACCAGGGCACCCGGTCCCGGGGGCAGGAGCAGCGGGGAGCCGGCGGGGGCCTCGGCGTTGGGATCGAGACCGTTGGCCCAGCTGATCGCCGCCAGGTTCCGGTCATAGGTCGCCGCGAGGGACGCGACCGTCGCTCCGGCGGGCGCCATCACGGTGAGCGACGACCCGCTGACGGCCCCGCCCTGCGGTGGCGTGCCCTCGATGACCGCGTTGAGCACCGCGGTGCTCGGTGCCGCCGACGTCAGCGAGGCGGCGACGGGCAGCCGCGGCGCGATCACGGGTAGCAGAAGGGCGATCAGGAGCACCCAAGCGTGTCGCAGCAGCCGCAGGCGAAGACCGCGGATGGCCATCCTCCCCGGGTATCCGTGGACGGCTGGTTCGGCGCGTTGACCGCCGAGACAGCGGGCGGACGCTATCAGAGTCGCGAGGCCGGCGTCAAAGCCAGCTGATAGCCCCGCTATCACGTCCGGCTGATTCGAGGCTGGTATATTCGATGCCCCAACGTTGACGTGGATGTCAGCCTTGGGGCGGGAGGACCTGCCCAGCAATGCCCGATCCATCCCACGTCGGCCGGCGCTATGTCGCGCCCGGCCAGCTCATCAGCCCCGAGCGGGTGGCGGCCTACGCGTCGGCTGTCAGCGGGGATGACCCGACGTTCCCCCCGGGGTCGGTGCCGCCGGCGTTCGCCGCGGTCTACTGCGTGCAGCCCACCCTGGCCGAGATGTTCGCCGACCCGGAGCTGGGCATCGAGCTGGCCGGATTGATCCACGCGGAGCAGAGCTTCGAGTGGCCGGTGCCGGTGCGCCCCGGAGACGTCGTCGACGCGGCGGCCGAGGTGACCTCGGTGGAGGCGCGGCGCGGGCTCACCTTCGTCACGGTTGGTCTGGAGGCGACCAACCAGGCCGGCGAGACGGTGTGCCGGGGGCGCACCCTGCTGCTGACGCGGAGCGCCGCCCGATGACGGCCGGGCGGACGCCGCAGGTCGGCGACGAGATGCCGGCCCTCACACGGACGGTCAGCCAGGAGCAGATCGTCGCCTACGCCGAGGCGTCGGGCGACCGCAACCCGATCCACCTCGACCCCGAGTTCGCCCGCGGTGTCGGGTTGCCCGGGACCATCGCGCACGGGTTCCTCGAGATGGCGATCCTCGCCGAGGCGGTGGCCCGCTGGGCGGGCGGCTACGAGCGGGTCGCCGAGCTGGGCTGCCGCTTCTCCAAGCCCCTGCTACCGGGTGAGGCCATCACCTGCACCGGGCGGGTGGTCGCCGTCGATCCGGTCTCCGGTGCTCTGACCCTGCAGCTGGAGGCCACCTCCAGCCGCGGGGAGCGGGTCCTGACCAACGGTCGGGCGGTGGTCCGCCCGGACGACTGAGGGGGTTTCGCCGTGCCACTGGACTTCAGCCTGACCACCGAGCAGGAGGAGATCCGCCGCCTGGCCCACGAGTTCGCGGTGAACGAGATGCGGCCCCGGGCGGCGCACTACGACGAGCACGAGGAGACCCCCTGGGAGGTGATGCGCAAGGCCCACGAGCTGGGTCTCGACGCCGTCTCCGCCTTCCCCGAGCGGTACGGGGGTGGCGGTCTCGACGCCGTCAGCCAGCTGGTCCTCGCCGAGGAGCTGTCCTGGGGCGACGCCGGCATGGCGATCTCGATCCAGGGGACCGGTCTCAGCGGAGCCGCCATCCTCGCCATGGGCACCGAGGCTCAGAAACGCAAGTACATCGGGATGCTGGCCGAGCCCGGGGACCTCTGGATCGGCGCGATGGGCCTGACCGAGCCCAACTCCGGGTCGGACGCCCTGGCCCTGGAGGCCAGCGCGCGGAAGGTGGACGGCGGCTGGGTCCTCAACGGGACCAAGCAGTTCTGCACCAACGGTGGGATCGCCGACCTCCAGGTGGTCTTCGCCACCACCGACCGCTCCCTCGGTCCCGCGGGGATCGCCGGCTTCGTGATCGAGAAGGGCAACCCGGGGATGCGGCAGGGCCGCAAGGAGAAGAAGATGGGGGTGCGTGCCTCGCACACCGCCCAGGTGATCCTGGAGGACTGCCTCGTCCCCGAGGAGGCGCGGCTGGGCGCGGAGGCGGATGGCACCGAGACCGGACCGGGGGCGCTCGGGGCGCTCCTGACCCTCGAGGCGACCCGCCCCTCGATCGCCGCCGGGGCCCTCGGGATCGCCCGCGCGGCCTTCGAGTTCGCCCGCGACTACTCCCTGGAACGCCACGCCTTCGGCAGGCCGATCGCCCGCCACGAGGCCATCGCCTTCAAGCTCGCCGATATGGCCACCGAGATCGACGCCGCGCGGCTGCTGATCTGGAGGGCGGGCTGGATGCTCGCCGAGGGCATCCCCTTCACCCGCGGCGAGGGGTCGATGGCCAAGCTGTACGCGGGGGACATGGCGATGCGGGTCACCACCGAGGCGGTCCAGGTGCTCGGTGGGTACGGCTACATCAAGGAGTACCCGGTGGAACGCTTCATGCGCGACGCCAAGATCTATCAGATCTGGGAGGGGACGGCCGAGATCCAGCGCCTGGTCATCTCCCGCTGCCTGCTCGGCGAGCGGCAGCCCCTGGCGCGCCCCACGGCCCCGAACCAGGGGCCGGCTCCGGTCCGCCCCGCCTGAACTGAGCGCCGGCCCGCCTGCGTGGGGGGGCGGGGCGCACCTCCTCGGCTCGGTCCGGGGCGGCCCCGCCCGGTTCCCACGCCCTGGTGGGTGATCTCGACACCGCGCCGCGGCCGATGTCGGCGTTCCGTGACGCGGACATCGGCGATCTGTGACAGGTGTAACGAACCGTGCTATACTCCCGGACGTTGCGAAGGGAGCGAGACGCTCAAAAGGGCTTTTTGGCGCGTATTAGTCGTTCAGGTCGAAGGGGGACATCATGGGAAGGTCGTTTGGCTCTATCGGTTCAGGGCGGACCCGCCGTAGCTGGGTAACGCGCGGCGGCGGCAGCCTGGTGATCGCAGGCCTTGCCGTCATCCTCGCCGGCTCAGTCAACGTGCTGGCCTGTAGCTCGACCATCACGACGGCGGTCAAGGATGCCGCCACCGGATTTGCGTGGAGCGGGAGCGAGGTCACCGGGGCCTCGGCCTACGACACAGCCATCGTGACGACGCAGGACTCCACCGCCACTCCGGATGGCACGGTGAGTTACATCTTCTTCCCCAACGGGAACGGGGCGTGCACGGGGACGTCGAGTGAGGCCGGCGGGGGCAAGCTGAATGCGAACCTGACAGCGCCCAACTCCGACACAGAGGGGCCACTGGCCGCGGGCAGCTACGCCTTCCAGGCCGAATACTCGAAGGACTCCACGTACGCCAGGTCGACCTCCAGTTGCGAGACCTTCACCGTGAAGAAGGCCGCGTCCGTGGTGACAACGTCGGTGAAGGACGCGTCCGGTGCCACCTGGTCGGCCTCCGACACCTTGGGTGCTGTGGCCTACGACACGGCCACGGTGGGACCGGAGCAGGACTCCAAGGTGATCACCGGGAACGTGACCTACAGCTTCTTCTACAACGGGATCTGCTCCGGGTCGCCAAGCTCGACGGACAAGGTCACCATGAGTGGCGGCACAGTGCCACCATCGAGCAACGAGGGACCGCTGGGAGTGGGCAGCTACTCATTCGAAGCCAGCTACTCCGGTGACTCCAACTATGCTGCAGCGACCGGCGGCTGCGAGTCGCTCAGCGTGGGCAAGGCGCTCCCGACGGTCACCACGGCGGTGAAGGATGCGGCCAGCGGCGCCGCCTGGAGCGGCTCCGAGACCACCGGGGCCTCGGCTTACGACACGGCCACGGTGGGACCGGAGCAGGACTCCCAGGTGATCACCGGGACCGTGACCTACAGCTTCTTCACCAACGGGAGCTGCGCGACGACCGGGGACGCGTCTCCGATCACGGACACGGTCACCCTGAGCGGCGGGACGGTCCCCAGGTCCTCCACGGAGGGCCCGCTGGGGGCGGGAAGCTACTCCTTCCTCGCCAGCTACTCGGGCGACGCCAACTACGGACCCGCGATCGGGAGCTGTGAGCCCCTCAGCGTGGGCAAGTACACGCCGGCCGTCACCACGGCGGTGAAGGATGCGGCCAGCGGCGCCTCCTGGAGCGGCTCCGAGGCCACGGGGGCCTCGGCTTACGACACGGCCACGGTGGGGCCGGAGCAGGATGACACGGTGATCACCGGGACCGTGACCTACAGCTTCTTCACCAACGGGAGCTGCGCGACGACCGGGGACGCGTCTCCGATCACCGACACCGTCACCCTGAGCGGCGGAACGGTCCCTAACTCCTCCACGGAGGGCCCGCTGGCGGCGGGAAGCTACTCCTTCCTGGCCAGCTACTCGGGCGACGCCAACTACGGCGCCGCGGTCGGCACTTGTGAGCCCCTCAGCGTGGGCAAGTACACGCCGGTCGTGACCACGGCGGTGATGGATGCCGCCAATGGGGCGGCCTGGAAGGGCTCCGAGGCCACCGGCGCCTCGGCCTATGACACGGCAACGGTGGGACCGGAGCAGGATGACACCGTGATCACCGGAACCGTGACCTACAGCTTCTTTACCAACGGGAGCTGCGCGTCGAATGGGGACGCAGCTCCGATCACGGACACGGTCACCATGAGCGGCGGCACGGTCCCCAACTCCTCCACGGAGGGCCCGCTGGGGGCGGGAAGCTACTCCTTCCTGGCCAGCTACTCGGGCGACTCCAACTACGCGCCCGCAATCGGCGGCTGCGAGCCGCTGACGGTGGGCAAGGCCGCGACCACGGTCACCTCGGTGGTCACCGACGCCGCCAGTGGCGGCGTCTGGAAGAACTCCGAGCTCGCGGGGGCCTCGGCCTATGACACGGCCGCCGTGGCACCGGAGCAGGACGACACCCCGATCACCGGAACGGTGAGCTACCAGTTCTTCAGCAACGGGACCTGCACCGGGACGTCGGTCTCGGCGGGGAGTGCCCCCGTGAGCGATGGGGTCGCGGCGAAGTCCGACACCGAAGGCCCACTGGCGGCCGGGAGCTACTCGTTCCTGGCCAGCTACTCGGGCGACGCCAACTACGCCGCCTCGATCGGCAGCTGTGAGCCGCTGACTGTCCAAAGCACTCCGACGCCCACCCCCACGTCCACTCCGACGTCTACGCCGACCGTCTCTCCCACCGGTGGAGTTCTGGGGGCCAGCACCCCGGGCACCGGGGCCGGTCCGAGCGACGGGCTTACCTGGCTGGGCCTGCTCCTCCTGACTCTGGGTGGAGCGGTCCTCGTCGTCACGGGGCTGATCCACAGGACCAAGGGCGCGATCGAGAACATCTGAGCGTTGGGTGGGGAGGGCGCGAGCCCTCCCCACCCAACCTCTTCGGGGAGGGCCGGGATGGCCGCCGACCAGCCCCCGGTCTCCCCGGGGAGGCGGGGCCCGGGTGGTCTCGCCACGAGCCGGCCCACCTTCACCATAATCGGGTCCGGCGGTTCGACGTGGAGGCGGCGATGTTTGATCTGAGCGGCCGGGTGGCGGTGGTGACCGGGGGGTCCCGTGGCCTGGGCCGTGCCGATGCGCTGGCCCTGGCCCGCGCCGGGGCGGATGTGGTGGTCACCGACATCCTCCTCGAGTCCGACCCCGACCTGCAGCAGGTGGCAGACGCCTCGCAGTCGGCGCTGGCCCAGCTCTTCACCTCCCACAACGTCGTCTACGCCGAGCGCACCAGCGCCGAGATCCGCTCCATGGGCCGCCGGTCGATGGCACTCAAGATGGACGTGACCGATCGCGATCAGGTGGAGTCGGTGCTGGCGCAGGTCAAGCGCGAGCTCGGCTCCGTCGACATCCTGGTCAACAACGCGGGCACCCTCGACCACGTCGGCCAGATCGAGAACCAGAGCGACGAGCTGTGGGCGCGCGATCTCCGGGTCAACCTCACCGGCGCCTACAACTGCACCAAGGCGGCGTGGCCCTACATGAGGGAGCAGAACTGGGGCCGCATCGTCTTCATGTCATCAGTGGCTGGAACCCTGGGAGGCTTCGGCCAGGCGTCGTATTCGGCCACCAAGGCCGGGCTGATCGGGCTGGGCAAGTCGATGGCCTTGGAGGGGGCCCGTTTCGGCATCACCAGCAACGTGATCGCGCCCGGCATCATCGCCACCGAGGCGTTCACCGCGGGCAACCCGCGGATGAACGAGCGGATGGTGCTGCGCACGGCGATGCGGAGCATGGGCGAGCCCGAGGACGTGGCCTCCCTGGTCGTCTTCCTGGCCTCTCCCGAAGCCCGCTACATCACCGGTCAGGTGATCCACGTGGGCGGCGGCATCGACCTCTTCGTCTTTTGAGCGGCGAGCTCGGCGTCGGGGTCGACTACCAGCCCAGCGCGAGCGGTCCCTTCCTCTGGCATGCCTTCGATCGTGCGCGGGTCAGCTCGGATCTCGCGGCGATCGCGCGAGCGGGCATCCGTCAGGTCCGCATCGGGCTGGCCTGGGATGCCTTCATGCCCGACGCGCACAGGGTCGACCCCCGGCGCCTCGCCGAGTTCGAGAGCCTGCTCCGCGCCGCGCTCGCCGATGGGATCGGGCTGGTGCCGGTGCTCTTCGTCCAGGCTCACGGCGACTGCGTGATGCTGCCCGGCCGGACCGTGCTGCGCGGCCGGCGCGGGAGCGCCGCGCGGGTGCTGAGCGACGGCCTGATCGAGCCGGGAGTCCCCCGCCACGTCTGGACCGATCCGCTCATGCTCGAGCTCGCCGATCGGTGGGCGCGCGCCATGGCGGCGGGCTTTGCCAATCACCCGGCGATCGACGCCTGGGACCTTGGTGACGATCCCGCCGGCATCATCCGGCCCCGGCGGATCGCCGACCTGGCGACCTGGGTCAGGCTGGTCGGCGATCCGCTGCGCGAGCAGGGCGATCGTGTCCACCTCACCCTCGGCGCCGACGACATCCTGAGTGGCCGTGGCGTGAGGCTCGGGGCGGTCGCGCCACATCTCGACCGCATCGATGTCGCGGTGCGGCCCAGTCACCTCCGGCGTCTCGGTCTCGCGGAGCCATCGGCGCTGCGCTTCCTCGCCCAGCTGGCCCAGGCGCTGGCCGGCGAATCCCGGGTGCCGATCGGTCTGGCTCTGGCGGCGCCCTCTCCGGACGGCGACGCGGAGGGGATCGAGGAGGTCGCGGCGGCCGCGGCCATCGACGAGCTGCTCGAGCGCCGGGCGGAGGCCGGCATCTGCGGGCTGCGGGCGACCCGCTGGTGCGACCTGCATCGCCGGCTCGCGGAGCGCGCCCCCTACGACCGCAGCGGCTGGCTGCTGCGCTCGGGGCTGATCCGGCTGGACGGCACCGAGCGACCCGCGCTCGACGTCTACGCCCGCGCCGCGCGGGCCGGCCTGGACGTGGCCGAGCCCCACCCCTGGCCGGCGCGCCTCGACGTCGACGCCTACTACGCGAACCTCCCCGACAGCCTGCTCGACGTCGCCGCGGGGTGGCGGCGCGAGCACGACGACGAGCCTGCTATCCTCGACGGCAGCGAGGTCTGAGGACTTGGGAGAGCCCTGACTCGCTCGACATTTGTGGCCGCAGACCCTGGTGCTGACCCGGGGAAAGCATTGCGGGCGCCAGTATTTGTCACCGAGATTGGTTGTCAGCGTCCGTCCTTGGAGGGACCCGCGAAGTGACCGCAGGCCGAATCAAGAAGATCATCCCTGACCGCGGTTTCGGGTTTGTGCGCGCCGATGACGGCGCCGAAGCCTTCTTTCATCGCACCGAGGTCACCCTGGTCGACTTCGACTCGCTGGAGGAGGGGGAGGCGGTCAGCTTCGACCTCGTCGACAGCCCAAAGGGGCCGCGCGTCCGCAACCTCCGCAAGGGCTCCTGAGCGGGGCTTCCTGAGCGGGGTGGCCGGGGCCAACCGGTCGCCCGGATACGGCGCCGCCGCGGAGGATGCGCGCCCGCAACCGGCTGTGGACGGGGCTGCGGCGGGTACGGATGCGGCGGCGGTGCCCGGCCGGGGCCGGTTCGGTGAGACAGAACCGCGACACGATCGTGCGCAACGCATTGGATCAGCACCTAAGATCGGCCAGTAGCCATGCTGTTCTGGAAGAAGGAGGCTGATCCGCCCCCCCCTCCCGCAGCCGCTGCGCCCCCCGTACCGCGTCAGCTGCGCGGCACGCTGGCCTGCTCGGAGTACGCCTGCCGCCGCCATGACGGCGTGACCTGCGCCTATGTGGATCGTCGCGGCCGGCTCTGCCCGACCGCGTGGTGCCCCGACCACCAGCTGGTGGTCGAGGGCCGGGTCTTCTGCCGCCGTCATGCCCGCCTCTTCGCGGCGGTCGGCGGCGAGTTCCAGATGGTGCAGGCGCTCCCTGACCTGGACAACCGGTCGCCGTCGCTGGCCGACTACGTCGGCGACGTCCTCGAGCCGCGGGTTCTCGAGCTGCTCTGGGGGCTCTGCCGCCCGGGGACCAATGACCAGGTCGCCGCGGAGCCCCTCCGGGTGGTTCACCCGACGGCTGGCGGAGCCCGGCGCTGGGTCCGCACCTGGAAGATGTTCGACCACACCGGTGTGATCGTTCAGGTGGGCGTGGAGGTCGACGAGGGACGTGACCCGGAGGTCGACATCAAGGTCGGCCGCAACCTGGTGGGTCAGGCCATCCCCCCCTGGATCGACCGCCGCCGCCAGGGGCTCCCCGGGCTGCCCCCGGACGAGGATGCCGCCGAGCGCCAGCGCTTCTACGACGGCCTCTGGGCGGGGGCGCCCCCGCAGATCATCGCCGAGGTGGAGCAGAGCCGGAACGTGCTCCGTTACCCGGGTCGCTGAGCCCCGCGGCCGCGGCCTCGCTCAGGCCTCGGCGCGCAGCTCCCGCAGGCGCTCCTCCGCGGCCCGGACCCGCTCCGGGTCGGTGCCGCGCATCCGGATGACCAGGTCGCGGCCCCGCTGCTGAGGGTAGGAGCCGACCGCGACGTCGGGGAACTCCATCTCCAGCCGGCGCATGGGCTCGGCGAAGTCGGCCTCGATGGCTCCGGGATGCCGGGTCTCGACCACGGCCATGGCTTGGCTGCCGGCGAAATGGGAGGGGATGAGCACGTCCTCGAGCACTGCCGCGAACTCCCGGGGCACCCCCGGCAGGACGAAGAGCCACCGGCTCCAGGGGGAGGGGGCGACCGCCTCGGTCCCGACCTCGCCGGTCCCGGTCGCGGATCTCGCCGCTCGCCGGTCGTCGGCGGTGCCGGCAGCCGGCGCCGGGCCCAGCTCCACGGCGAGGCCGGGAGCCATGCCCCGCGGGTTGTCCAGGATCCCCACCCCCTGCGCCATCCGGGACATCTTCCGGTTTGCCGGGGTGGGTGCCGGGCTCGACACCCAGCCGGCGGCATGCATCCTGGCCACCAGGGTCTCGATGTGGTGGAGCGCCGCGGGATGCTCCACCAGCTCGCGGCCCAGGGCTCGGGCGACCGCTTCGTGGGTGCGATCGTCCGGGGTGGGACCGATGCCTCCGGCGACGATCACCCGCGTGATCGAGGGGTCGTCGATCCCCCGCCGCACTGCGACCGCGATGTCATCGACGGCGTCGCCGACGATCTCGATCCGCCGCACCGGATAGCCAGCCTCGAAGAGGCGGCGGGCCGCCAGGGTCCCGTTCGTGTCGGTCGTGAACCCGCCCAGCAGCTCGTCGCCCACGATCACCAGCAGGGTCTGCGGCAGGGGCATCTCACCGGATGGTGGCAGACCCGCCCGGCCCACCGAAGCCCGGGCACGCCGCGTGATCGCGGGGCGCGATCGTGGGGATCGACAGGGGACCTTGCTCCCGCAGGCCTGTGACCGCGGTCCCGGGACCGGCGATGCCATTGGTCAGAACGGGCGGGTTCTCCCGGCCGTCTGGCTACAATCCCAGGCGACCACGCCAATTCCGGACGAGACGAACGGTCCCGCCCGGGTTCACGGGATGGATCGATGCTTGGAATGGTGACCGAG
>DNAU01000073.1 GCA_003491925.1 Chloroflexota bacterium | reverse complement strand
CCCTGGTCCAGTACGCGGCCAGCCCCAGCGCGACCCCCGAGCCGACCATGGACGCGGGGGGCGCCCAGGTGACCCGGCTCGCCGACTTCGCCCAGTTCCGGGAAACCCTCTCCTCCAGCTACGCGCTCGACATCGAGATGAACTACTCGACCTCCGCCGAGTACACCGTCTTCGAGAACGTCCTCAACAGCATCCGGTACCCGTTCCCCGATTGCGAGGCCGGGACCGGGTCGCCGAGCCCGGGCCCCGGCTGAGCCGGCCGGGATGCGGACGGCCCTCCTCGAGGTCGACCTCAGCCGGAGCTCGGTGGCCGACATCACCGACGAGGCGGCGCGATTCGTCCGCGGAGCGGGAGACGGCCTGCTGAGCGTCTTCGCACCCCACGCCACCGCCGGGGTGGCGCTCATCGAGACGGGAAGCGGCTCGGAGCCGGACCTGGTGGCGGCGCTGGAGCGGCTGCTCCCCCGCGATGACCGGTACCGCCACCGGCACGGCAGCCCCGGGCACGGCGCCGACCACGTGCTCCCGGCCCTGGTGGCGCCGTCGCTCACCGTGCCGGTGGAGGCCGGCCGGATGCTGCTCGGCACCTGGCAGCGGGTGGTCCTGGTCAGCCTCAACCGCGACAATCCCCGCCGGCGGGTGCGCCTCTCGTTCCTCGAGGGCTGAGGCGTCCCGGGGCGGCCCTCGCCGCCCCGGCGATCTCAATTCAGGACCAATCCGTGGGCGTTGAGCCAGGCCACGCTCAGGGTCATGAACACACCGCTCATCGCCACCAGGGCGACGTACCCTGCCCCGATCAGGACCCGGGTGCGGGCGGGGAGAGGTGGCGCCTCCGCACCCCGCCGGGCGGCCCGGAACCGTCCCCACACCGAGTAGATGGCGATCACGAAGATGAGGATGAGGATGGGGTTGCCCAGGCTGTACCCGAGCACCTCGCTGACCACCAGGGCCCCGAGGATGACCAGCCCCGCGAGATTGAACCATTTGCTGATCGCGCTGGTGACCCGGCCCCCGTCCAGGGGCAGGATCGGGATCAGGTTGAAGAGGGTGATGAAGAAGCCGAAATAGGCGAGCGAGAAGGCGAAGCGCACCCCCGAGGTGGCCGCCGCCTGGTTGAGCGCCCAGAGGTAGACGGCGAGGGTGGCCACGAAGCCGGAGATGGGCCCGGCGATGGCGATGATCGCCTCGCGCCGGCGGTCGCTGGTGAGCCCCCGACCGGCGGCCGTGAAGGCACCCAGGAAGGGGACGAAGACGGGCGCCGACATCGGCACGCCCATCGCCCGTGAGGTGAGGAAGTGACCCATCTCGTGCACGAAGATGATCAGCACCAGCCCGACCGCGAACGCCCAGCCGAACACCAGCGAGTAGGCGACGACCGCGATCACCATGGTGAGGGCGGTGAAGCCGAACTTCCCGAAGTAGCCGAGCTTGGCGATCGCCGCCAGCGCGGTCAGCAGCCCGCCCACGAAGCCGCCGCGGCGTTTGGCGGCGTTGCCCTGGGCCGGGGCCTGTTGCCCGCTGCCCCAGCCGGCCGGGACGTACGCCGCGCCGGGGGGCGGGTAGACGGTGCCCGGCGGCGGATACACCGTGCCCGGCGGTGGGTAGACCGTGCCTGGGGGCTGATACACGGTGCCCGGGGGCTGATATGCGGTGCCCGGCGGCGGGTAGACGGTCCCCGGGTGGACCGGAGCCGGCCCGGCCGGTGGCGGGTGGGGAGCTCCCGGGGGCGCGTAGGCGGTCCACACCCAGGGTGCGTAGGGGTCGGCCGGTGGGGGAGGGGACTGCCCAGCGTCCCGCACCGGGGGCTGGTCGTGCCCTTCGGGCGCTGCAGGCATCCCGCCGATCATCGCACGGGCCACGGCTCGGTCTTCGGGCCGAGCGTGTGCAGCGCAAAGGCGACGCCGCCCTGTATCGTCCCGCAGGAGTGAACGACACCACCCTGCACGGCTCCCGGGTCGCCATCGTCGGCGCCGGGGTGATCGCCGAGGCGATGCTCTCCGGCCTGCTGGGGCGCGGCCTCGTCGAGGCCTCGGCGGTGGTCTGCAGCCATCCCCGTGAGGAGCGCCGCCGGGAGCTCAGCGAGCGCCACGGCGTCACCGCGGTGGCGGCCAACGCCGAGGCAGCCGCGGGCGCCGACATCATCCTGCTGGCGGTGAAACCCCAGATGCTCAAGGCGGTCATGCCCGAGCTGAAGCCGCAGATGCGCTCCGGGCAGCTGGTCATCAGCGTCATCGCAGGCGCCGGCACCCATGCCCTGGCCGAGGGCCTGGACCATCCCGCCCTGGTCCGGTGCATGCCCAACACCCCGGCTCAGATCGGGCAGGGGGTGACCGTGTGGTTCGCAACCCCGTCGGTCGACGCCACCGGCCGGGCTCAGACGCGGACCATGCTCTCCGCCCTCGGCCGCGAGTTCGAGGTCCACGACGAGCGCCAGGTGGCGATGGCCACCGCGGTGAGCGGGAGCGGGCCCACCTACATCTTCCTTTTCATCGAGGCGCTGACCGACGCCGCCGTCCACCTCGGCTTCCCCCGCCACCTGGCGCGCGAGCTGGTCCTGGACACCATGCAGGGGTCGGCCGCCTTCGCGCTCGCCAGCGGGCGTCATGTGGCCGAGCTCCGGGACATGGTCACCTCCCCAGGGGGCACCTCCGCCGCGGCCATGTACGAGCTCGAGCGGGGCCGCCTGCGCACCGTGGTCAGCGACGCCGTCTGGGCGGCCTTCGAGCGCACCCTCGGCATCGAGGCCGCCCTGGAGGGTCGCCCCCCCGACCCGTCGGCCCGCCCTCGCTGAGGCTCGCGCGGGCGCTTGTTGCTTCCGCGGAACGGGGCGACCGGGCCGTCTCCGAGGGG
>DNAU01000338.1:287-4306 GCA_003491925.1 Chloroflexota bacterium | reverse complement strand
CCTCATCTTGAGAGCCGTACAGCCTAGTGCCAGGCTGTGCTGAAGGCGGCCCGCACCTCCGATCCCGCGCCGAGGGCGCTGCGGATCTCGAAGGTGCCGCCGACGTTCTCCACCCGCTCGCGCATGGTGATCAGCCCGAGGGCGCGGGTGCGTCCGAGGCGCGCCTCGGTGGCCCCGACGTCGAAGCCCTCACCGTGATCGGCGACGACCACCTGGAGCCGCCCGGGGAGGAAGGCGAGCACCACCTCCACCTCGTCGCTGCGGCCGTGCCGGTAGGCGTTGTCGATCGCCTCCACGACCACCCGGAAGGCGGCCAGCCCGGTCGACGGATCCAGCCGGCGCTCCTCCCCGACCACCTGGACGCGGACGGTGACGATCCCCATGAGGTCGGCGCCGACCCGTCTGACCGAGGAGACCAGGCCCTCCTCCTCCATCCCCTGGGGGCTGATCTGGAAGAGGAGGCGGTCCAACCGGACCAGGGCGCGGCGTGCCGCCTCCTTGCACTCGGTGACCTCGGAGGTGATGGTCAGCTCGGGTGCCTTGCCGACCCGGTGGCCGATCAGCTCGACGGCGAGGACGACGTCGGCGAGGTCCTCCAGAGGACCGGAGACGATCAGGTCGGTCACCGCCTCGTGGTCCTGGGTGACCAGGCGGTGGAGCTGGCGCTCGGCGCGACGGCAGATCACCCCGGGGTCGTCGGCGGTCACCGACCGGGTGCTCTGGTCGGTCTCGAGCTGAGCCGCCAGAGGTCGAAGCTGGGAGAGCTGCTCACGCTCCGAGCGCAGGCCGCCACGGCGCTCCTCGACGCCCTCCAGGCGGGCGTCCAGGTGGCAGAGCCGCGCATAGAGCTCCCCGCTGCGGCGCAGGGCGTCGGCCAGCGTCTCCCCCTGCACCAGGTCCCGGTGCTCCATGATCTGACCCCGGACCTCCTCCGCCTGGGCCAGGGCGAACCGCACCCGAGTGCGCTCGGCGGTCGTCTCGGCGCGCACCTCGTCGAGGCTGGCCAGGACCGTGTCCAGCTCCTGGATCCGCTCCTCCAGGGTGCGGGCGAGGTCGCGCAGCGGCGACGACCCCAGCGCCGGCCCCCGAATCCCATCAGACGCCATGAGCACAGCAGGTGAAGGCTAGCAGCGTGCCAGGGTGGCATGCCAGCCACGCCTCGGCGGGCCGCGCGCGACGGGCTGGACCCGCTCGTGCGCGCCGGGATCGGCGTCGTCGGGTCACGCCCAAGCCGGCGCCAGGTCAGTCGCGATGCAGTCGGAGCCTGATGAGGTCAAGCAGGGTGCCCACGGAGTCGCGAAGCGGGCTGACCCGGGAGTTCTCGGCATGGCGCCATACCACCCCCACCTCGGCGATCGTCCAGCCGAGGCGCCGGGCCCGCTGGAGGACCTCGGCGTCGAAGCCGAAGCCGGCGGTCCGGAGCGGGCCGAAGCAGGCGACCGCCGCCTCCCCGGTGAAGAGCTTGAAGCCGCACTGGGTGTCCTGGAGCCCGGGCAGCACCAGGAGCTGGAGCATCCGGTTGTAGGTGCGCCCCATCAGCTCACGGCCGAGGGGCTGGTGGACCTCGACCCGGGAGTCGGCAAGCGCCCGGGAGCCGATCGCCACGGCGGTGGTCCCCTCGATCAGCGGCCTCAGCTTGGCCAGCTCGGTGATGGGGGTGCTCAAGTCGGCGTCGGTGAAGAGCCGGAGCTCGCCCCGGGCGGCGAGCATTCCCGCCTGCACCGCGGCCCCCTTTCCCCGATTCTCGAGCTGGCGGAGCACGCGCAACTGGGGCCAGCCGGCCGCGACCTGCTCGGCCAGCTCCGCGGTGCCGTCGCGCGACCCGTCGTCCACGACGATCACCTCGTAGGCCTCGGCCTCCTCGCCGGCGCCGTCGAGGTAGACGCGCAGCGCCTGCAGGGTGGCCGGCAACCGGGTCGCCTCGTCGAAGGCGGGAACGATGACGCTCAGCACGCGGGGATGGCGAGAGCGATGGCGGTCAGCATGCGCGGAGGACGGGGAGGATGGCGCTCAGCATCCGCGCGACTCTGCCACGCTCGCGGTCACTTGGGGGCGGTCCGGTCGTCGTGGCGTGCCCGGCGGTGGATCTCGAGGATGAATTGCGGGATGGCCAGCTGCCGGCGCAGCCGCCAGGGCTCGCGGAGCAGCCGCCAGAGCCACTCCAGGCCGATGCGCCGCACCACCGCGGGCGCCCGGCGGATGCCACCGCCGAGCTCGCGGAAGTCGAAGCTGCCGCCCTCCCCGACCAGGACGCCATGCTCGAGCCGGGGCGCCAGCCAGGCCATCAGGCGTTCCTGGGCGGGGAAGCCCAACCCGACCAGGATCAGGTCGGGCCGGAGACGTCTCAGCTCGGCGAGCAGCCGCTGGTCGCTCTCGGGATCGACCCGACCGGGCGCCGTTCCGAGCACGCGGAGCCCGGGCAGGATGGCCTCCAGGTGGCGGGCGGTGTCGGTGATGTGGTTGTGCTTCGGCGAGCCGACCAGGAAGACTCCGAGACCGCGGTCTCGGGCCCCCTCGAGGAGGACGAGGGTGAGGGTGACCCCCGCGACCCGCTCCGGGACCACCGCGGCGACCGACGCCGGCCGGAGCACGATGGCCGCGAGGGAGCGCAGCAGGTCGAGCGCCCGGTGGCGCCGGCAGCGCGCGTAGGCGGCCGCCCACTGGATGGCCACCCCGTCGGCGAGGCTGAGCCAGGCCTCCTCGAGGATGGACCGGACGTCGGGGTCCGCGCGGCGGCCGAAGAACTCGACGTAGGGCTTGATCACGTACGCGGGTGGACTCCCCGGGTCGGCGGCACGCTCGGTGATCCGCGCGACCGCCTCCGAGACGATGAGCGGGTCGACCGGCACTCCCAGCACCCGCAGCCGGGACGGCAGCGCCGGTTCCGGCGGCGCCGGCTTCACCGGTGCCGGGCGACACCCCGGCGCCCCGGCACGATGGGCGGCCAGGGCGGCGTCGACGAAGCCGCGGACCTCCTCCCGGAAGCGCGGTGCCCCGAAGCGAGCGACCGACTCCATCAGCTCGTCGCGCCGGATCGGGAGCCCGGCCAGGCGCTCGACCGCGACGTTCAGCGCCGCCGGTGACTCCTCGTGGAAGAAGACTCCCGTGCGCCCGTCGGCGACGATCTCGGTCAGGCCACCCCGCCCGTACGCCACCACCGGTGTACCGCAGGCCAGGGCCTCCACCGCGGCGATCCCGAAGTCCTCCTCGCCCGGGAAGACCAGGGCCTGGGCGGCAGCCAGCAGCTCGGCGCGGGCCGCGTCGCCGAGGTGCCCGGCGAACCGCACCGAGGGCCCGGCCAGACGCTCCAGCCGCCCACGGTCGGGACCGTCGCCGATCACGATGAGCGGCCGCCCGGACGCGGTGAAGGCGCGGACGGCGAGATCGATCCGCTTGTATTCGGTCAGGGTGCTGAGGGTCACCCAGTGATCGCCCCTGGGTGTCGCGGCGAGCCGGCGCAGCCCGTCGACGTCGACCGGTGGCGGGATGACCCTGACCTCCCCCACCCGGTAGTACCGGCGCAGACGGGCGGCGGTCGTCTCCGAGTTGGCCACCCAGGCGTCGACCCCGGCGACACCGGCGAGGTCCCAGCGGCGGGTGTGCGCCACCAGGCTGGTGACCACGAAGCGCTTGACCGGACCGGCCTCCATCTCATCGACATAGCGGGGCCAGTAGTCCCAGGCAAAGCGCATCGGGGAGTGGCAGTAACAGACGTGCAGGGTCGGCGGGACGGTGATCACGTTCTTGACGAACGCCACCGAGCTGGAGAGGACCACGTCGAAGCCGGAGAGGTCCCAGGACTCGACGGCGCTGGGGATGAGCGGGAGCAGGTAGCGGGGGCGGTCGCGCACTGACGCCGGCAGGCGCTGAAGCCAGGAGGTGCGCACCCGGGCGGGGTCGAGCCGGCCCGCGTACCGGCCCGGGTCGAAGAGGAGGGTGTGGACGGGGGCCTCCGGATAGAGGCGGGCGAGCTCCAGGAGCACGCGCTCCCCGCCGCCGATGGGCCGGTTGAGCCAGTC
>DNAU01000338.1:0-202 GCA_003491925.1 Chloroflexota bacterium | reverse complement strand
TGGACGAGCGCTACGCGGGGCATCGACGGAGGGGGAACTCGGCCGTTCCTCGATCCGAGGAGGCCCCTGGCGGGGTGAGGTGAGCGCGGCTCTGCCACGCCACCGAGGGGCGGCGAGCCCCTGTCAGATTCGAGGGGTCCCCGCGCCCCCCGGGGCGTGGGGTGGGGTTGAGCCAGTCGTGGACGAGCGCTACGCGGGGCAT
>DNAU01000258.1:3349-3638 GCA_003491925.1 Chloroflexota bacterium | reverse complement strand
GAGGCCGTCAATCAGCTGATACGTGCCGGGCTGCTCCAGACCCCGCGGGTCCGGCGCTTCCGGCAGCGGTCCGCACCCCTCGGCCTCCGGGTCGACGTCTCCAACGTCGCCGAGGCCCTCGAGACCCTGGATGGGGCGGGCGGTCGCTGATGCTGATCGACGCCAGCGTGCTCCTGTACGCCGCCGATTCGGCGAACCCCTCTCATGAACGGGTGGCCACCTGGTTGGAAGGGGTGCTGAACGGGCCACGCCGGGTCGGCTTCGCATGGCCCAGCATCACCGCCTTCCT
>DNAU01000258.1:0-3212 GCA_003491925.1 Chloroflexota bacterium | reverse complement strand
TGACCTGCGACAACGCCTGGATACCCCAGCCGACGGCAAATCACGCGGCCGTGCTGGCCGGCCTCATCACCTCCGCGGGCCTCCGGGGCAACCTGATCGCCGACGCCCACCTGGCGGCCCTCGCCATCGAGCACGGCCTCCAGATCTGCTCGGCGGATTCCGACTTCGCACGCTTCAGCCAGGTCACCTGGTTCAACGTGCTGGCTCCATGAGCCCGGCCGCGACCCCGATCCGCACCCTGCGGCTCTCCCTGGTGCCGCTGCTCGAGGAGACGCTCGCCACGCTCGTGGCGGGGGATCGCCGCGAGGCGTCCCGGCTCCAGGGCGTGGAGCTGCCAGCCGGGTTCCCCGCGGCGGACGGCTCCGACGACTTCTTCCTGCGCGTGCAGCTGGAGCGCGTCCGGGCCGACCCCGACCATCGAGACTGGTGCGGCCGGCTCATGATCCGGCTCTCCGACGGCGCCGTCGTCGGACGCTGCGGCTTCCACGGGCCACCGTGGGCGGTGGGGCGCGCGGAGATCGGCTACACGGTCCTCCCGGCGTACCGCGGGCAGGGTCTCGCCACCGAGGCGGCCGCTGGCCTGGTGGAATGGGCTTGGGAGCAGGGGGAGCGCACCGTGTTCGCCTCGGTGGCACCAACGAACCCGGCGTCGCTGGCGGTGGTTCGCAAGCTGGGATTCGTCCAGACAGGCTCGCAGATCGACGACATCGACGGCCTGGAGCTCGTCTTCGAGCTCACGCGCGCCGCTCCAGCCGCGAGCTGATCGGAGAGCGCGGAGCGGACCTGACCGAACAGCCGGGGACCAGAGAGGGCATCACCGAGCGCCCTGTCTTCTATCCACGATTCTTACTCCTGATAATGTATCTTCTCATGAACAACAGCAGAGACGGTCGGCGCCGGTGGCCCTCATGGCTTGGTTGGCCCCTCTCGGGGCCCCGCCGGGGATCCCGCCGCGGAGAGCTTCCGCCGGCCGCTGGGTCAGGCTGCCAGCGGCTGGAGACGGCAGGTATTGCGTGCTGCACAGGCGGCGCGCCCCGCGTCGACGTATCCGTCCGTTGGTTCAGGGCGCCGTCAGGGTCGTTCCGCTGGGCGCCGCCGCGCTGGCCGGCCAACAGCCGCCGCCGCCCCGCGGGCTCGGCCCGGGCTCGGCTCCGGATGGCGCCGAGCCCCGGTGACGTCCCAAGAACCTTGAGTCCCTCCCCCTTACCTGAACCGTGCGCGGGCGGCAGACGTATCCGCTGACCGTGGGGCCAAGGCGGAGCGGGTCGTCGTTACCGGGTGGTTGGGCTGCGCGATCCGACTCGGCGAGAGACGCGTTAGCAGCGTTGGGGAGGATACGAAGTGTGGATCGGTAAGAAGCTCTGGCGTCCCCTGGTGGTCGCCGGTGTTGCCGCCGGTGCCGGCCTGATCATGGCGCCGACCCTGGTGGGCGCGGCCGTCGGCTTCGCCGGATCGTTGAGCAAGGTCAGCGTGGTGGCCTCGACCGTCCCGGCCGATGGGGACGTCAACCCGTACGGGGTCGCGGTGGCGCCGACGACCACCGGACGCCTGGTCGCCGGCGACGTGCTGGTGAGCAACTTCAACGACGGCGCCAACCTGCAGGGCACCGGCGAGACCATCGTGGAGGTGTCGCCGGCGGGCGGGGTGATGACATTTGCCCATCTCTTTCCGGGTGATGTGCCCGGCGCCTGCCCGGGCGGCATCGGCCTCACCACCGCGCTCGTGGCGTTGCGCAGCGGCTGGGTCGTGGTCGGCAGCTTGCCGACCAGGGACGGGACCTCGGCGACCATGAAGGCCGGCTGCCTGATCGTGCTCAACCCCTGGGGGACGGCCGTGGAGACCATCTCCGGTCCACCGATCAACGGCCCGTGGGACATGACCGCGCTCGACGGTGGCAGCTCGGCCCTCCTCTTCGTCTCCAACGTCCTGAACGGGACGGTGGCGGCGAGCCCCAACGTGGTCGACCGCGGCACCGTGGTCCGCATCGGGCTCGTGTTCAGCGCCGCCTCCGCGCCGGTGGTGACGTCGAAGACGGTCATCGGCGAGGGCTTCCCTGAGGTGACCAGCGCGTCGGCGCTGGTGGTCGGTCCGACCGGTCTCGGTCTGGGCCGTGACGGCTCGCTGTACGTCGCCGACACCGAGACGAACCGGATCGCGGTCATCCACGACGCGATCACCCCCACCGGCGCAGGGGGCGGAACGAGTCTCTCGAATGGGGGCGCTCTCAACGGCCCACTCGGGCTGGCGATCGCGCCCGACGGCGACATCCTGACCGTCAACGGAGGCAACGGGAATCTCGTGGAGATCACTCCTGGCGGCGTCCAGGTGGCGGTGAGGGTGCTGGACAACACCTCGGAGCCGCCCCTGCCCAATGGCAACGGGACCCTCTTCGGGCTGGCGGTCGCTCCTGACCAGCACAGCCTCTACTTCGTCGACGACGGCACCAACACGCTGAACCTGGCGAGCTGACAAGGCGTCCGGCCGCGGCGGTGGCCGGCGCGGCGTCGAAAAGGCGGCCTCCGCGACCTGGTTGCGGGGGCCGCCTGTCATCACGGCGCCGGTGAGAGGCCGGAAGGAAGGACGGACGGGCGCCGCGGCGGGCGGGTGCGATCATCTCCGGCCGTGGACGCGACGATCGGCCGGCGCCGGCTGGGCGTGGTCCGCCGGCGGACAGCCGCGACGCTCGTGCTGCTGGCCATCCAGTTCCTGGTCGGCATGTCGCTCAACCTGTACGTGACCATCCCGACCCACCACCCCGGCGCCGGCAGTGGTCCCTACCTGAGCGGCGCTCTCGCCAGCGTCCTCTGGAGCTTCACCAGTGGCCTGCCGCTCCTCATCGTCCACGTGGTCATCGGCGTCCTCCTGCTCCTGAGCGCAGTCGAACTGGTGGTGCACGCGGTGCGCAGCCGGCGCGGGGCGGCCGCCACCTGGCTGGCCGCGGGCGGGCTGATCGCCATCATCTTCGCCGGGTTCAACGGGGCGAGCTTCCTCAAGTACAACGTCGACATCAGCTCGATGCTGATGTCGGTCGGCTTCGCGGTGGCCGTCGTCTGTTACGCGGGGCTGCTGACCATCGCCGCGTGAGTCGATGCACGCACGTGTCGCGTCAGCGCCGGATCCCGAGCTCGTCCAGGTGGACGCGGAGCGCCTCGGGGTCATCGAAGACGCGGTAGGCTCCGACCTCCACATGCTCCTGGCGGCTGTAGCCGCCC
>DNAU01000100.1 GCA_003491925.1 Chloroflexota bacterium | reverse complement strand
AGCGAGCTGAACGACCCCGTCGACCAGCGCGCCCGCTTCGAGGAGCAGGCCCGCCGCCGGGAGCTGGACGAGGGCGTGGGGTACCCCCTGGACGAGGACTTCCTGGAGGCGATCGAGGCGGGGATGCCGCCCGCCGGCGGCCTCGGTATCGGCCTCGACCGGCTCGCCATGCTGCTCACCGACAGCCCTGGGATCCGGGACGTGCTGCTCTTCCCGACCATGCGTCCCCAGGGCGGAGAGGAGGCCGAGGTGTGATTCCGCTCCAGGACCTTCGCGAGGACCCCGACCGCTACCGGCGGGGGGCCGAGCTGAAGCACGAGGCCGCTCCGATCGACGAGATCCTGGAGCTGGACACCCGTGCCCGCGCCCTCCGCGCCCAGGTCGAGGCCGCTCAGGCGGAGCGTCGCCGCGCCTCCTCCGGGGCCCGCCAAGCGCCCACCGACGACGAGCGGGCGCGCCTCAACGAGCTGAGAGCCCAGGTCCAGTCGGGTGAGTCCGAGCTGGCGGAGATCGAGACGCGACTCCGCGACCTGCTCCTCTACGTTCCCAACCCGCCTCACGAGTCGGTGCCCGTCGGCAAGGACGAGGACGACAACGTGACGGTGCGCACCTGGGGCGAGGTCCCCCAGCTCGGCTTCCCGGCGCTGCCCCACTACGACATCGGCGAGCGTCTCGGCATCTTCGACTTCGAGCGCGCGGCCAAGATCAGTGGCGCGCGCTTCGCCGTGCTGCGCGGCGACGGCGCGCGGTTGCAGCGGGCGCTCATCACCTGGATGCTGGACGTGGGGGTCCGGGACCACGGCTACACCGAGGTGCTGCCCCCGTACCTGGTCCGCCCCGAGTGCATGGTGGGCACCGCCAACCTCCCCGACAAGGAGGGGATGGCCTACCAGACCAACGACGACCTTTACCTGGTGCCGACCGCCGAGGTGCCGGTCACCAACCTCTACCGCGAGGAGATCCTCGACGCCGCCGACCTGCCCATCTGCCACGTCGCCTACACGGCGTGCTTCCGCCGCGAAGCCGGGGCGGCGGGCAAGGACACCCGGGGCTACATCCGGCTGCACCAGTTCGACAAGGTCGAGATGGTGAGGTTCACCACCCCCGAGACGTCGTTGGAGGAGCTGGAGCTGCTGACCGGTCACGCCGAGTCCCTGCTGCAGCGGCTCGGCATCCGCTACCGGGTGCTCTCGATGTGCACGGGCGACATGGGCTTTGCCCAGTGGAAGAAGTACGACGTCGAGGCCTGGGCACCGGGGATGCAGCGGTGGCTGGAGGTCTCCTCGTGCAGCGCCTTCGGTGACTTCCAGGCGCGCCGGGCCAACATCCGCTACCGACCGGCACCGGGCGAGCGCCCCCGCTTCGTCCACACGCTCAATGGCAGCGGTCTGGCCGTCCCCCGTGTCCTCGACGCGATCCTCGAGACCTACCAGCAGGCGGACGGGAGCGTCGAGGTTCCCGACGCGCTCTGGCCCTACATGGGAGGCACCACCCGTCTGGAGCTGCCGCGATGAACCAGCCCCCGTGGCCGGGCTGGCCCCCGCCCCCGCCGCCTCCACCGCCGGGTGGTGCCGGCGCCGGGATCCCCGCTCCGGGGTGGCCCGTCCCGCCGCCTCCACCGCCGGGGGGCTTCCCGCCCGGCTGGTGGGCGCCGCCCCCGCCTCCTCAGGTGCCCCCATCCCGGCCCCGACGCGGCATGAGGGTCCTGGCGGTGGTGCTCTGCGTGGCCCTGCCCCTGCTCGGTCTGGGTGCCGTCTGGCTGGTGCTCAGCGGCCTCCGGTCCGGTGATGGCCCGGCCGCCCACGCGACCAGCCTCACCCTGGGCAGCGGGCGGGTGGTGTGGAGCGACGATTTCACCAATCCCGACTCCGGGTGGTTCGTCGGCACCGATGGCGCGGGCAGCACCTTCGTCTACCGGGACGGCGCCTACGTGATCAGTGGCAGCGGAGACACCGCTCACGCGGCGACGGCGCCCTACTCGACGGGCCTCGCCGCCATGGCGGTCAGCGCGTCCTTCACCCTCGCCTCCGCGAGTGACCTCGACGCCGGGGCAGGGCTCCGCTGCGACCACGCCGGAGACGATTCCACGACGCACTACGTCGCCTTCCTCTTCCCGGACGGCGGCCTCCAGGTGTTCCGCTATCCGGGGGCGGCGGAGAGCTCCGCCGATGAGCCGACCAGCATCCTCATCGGCTATGTCCCCGGGGTGGGGCAGGTCGGGCAGTCCAACCGGATGAGCCTCGCCTGCATCACCGTGAGCGTGGGCAACGGTAGCCAGACCACCCGGATCCTGGTCCAGGTCGACGCCGGCACCGTCCACACCGTCACCGACAGCTACGCGGCCGGGGGAGGCTCAGGCTGGAACGGGGGGGTGGAGTCAGAGGGGAACTCCAGCGTGGAGTACGATGATTTCAGGGTTCGCAATCTCGAGGGGTGAGGGGGATGACCGGCGCCGCCCCGGAGGCCGAGCGATGAACCGGCACGAGGTGGTCTCGCGAGTCGCGGTGGACCGGATGATCGTCACCGGGCACCGCATCGAGTGCCCGCTGGATTGGGACCGGCCCGGCGAGTCCGAGACGATCAGCGTCTTCGCCCGCGAGGTCGTGGCCGCCGAGAAGGTGGACGATCGCCGGCTGCCGATGATCTGCTGGTACCAGGGCGGCCCGGGGATGGAGTTCGGCTTCCCGGCTTCGCGCAGCGCGTGGCTGGAACAGCTCCTCACCCGCTACCGGGTGCTCCTCCTCGACCAGCGCGGAACCGGGGCGAGCACGCCGCTCGAGGCGCGGGCGATGCCGCGCGCGGATCCGGCGGAGCTGGCCGCATACCTCTCCCACTTCCGCGCCGACTCCATCGTCCGCGACGCCGAGTGCTTCCGCTCCGTGCTGCTCGGCGACGACGCCGGCTGGTACCTCTTCGGGCAGAGCTTCGGGGGCTTCTGCAGCCTCACCCACCTCTCCTTCCTTCCCGAGCATGTGATCGGGGTGATCATCACCGGGGGCTTCGCCCCCGTCCTTCACGAGGCGGATGCGGTGTACGCGGTGCTGGCCGACCGGGTCGCTGAGCGCAACGCCGACTTCCTGGCCCGCTTCCCGGGGGATGCGGCCCGGGTGCGGTGGCTCGTCGACCACCTCGAGTCGGCGCACGACGTGGACGCCTATGGTCAGCGGCTCACCGCGCCGGCCTTCCTCGCGCTCGGCACCTGCCTCGGCCATCTCCACGGCGCGGCCGAGCTGCACGGCATCGTCGAGCGCGCAGCGGACGACCTGGGGGCGCTCGGGATGCTCGGCGGCTCCGTGCATCAGCAGGTCGCCGCACTGATGTCGCCGGCGACCAATCCCATCTACTCGCTGCTCCAGGAGGCGTGCTACGCGCAGGGCGGGCCGACCCGATGGGCGGCCGCGCGGGTCATTGCCGCCGATCCTCGCTACGCGCTCGACGCCGAGCCGGCAGCGTGTTTCACGGGCGAGATGATGTTCCCCTGGATGTTCGAGGAGTGGGCGCCGCTGCGCCCGTTCCGGGACGCGGCCGAGATGCTCGCCAGCCGGGTTTCCTGGCCGCCCCTGTACGACGTCGACCGGCTGAGGGGGAATCGTGTCCCGGTGGTCGGAGCGGTGTACTGGAACGATCCCTACGTGGAGCGCGGCCTGGCCCTGGAGACCGCGGGGCTGCTCGGCAACTGCGAGGTCTGGATCACCAATCAGCACGAGCACCAGGCGTACCGGGTCACCCCCGCACCGGTGGCGGAGCGGCTCTTCGCCATGCTCGACCAGCGCCGGGCGCAGAGCTGAGGTCCGCGGTGCGCGGGCTCGCCGGCGCATCGACCCGGCGCGCCCGGTGGCCCGGTGCGCCCGGGGGCGCTCGCGCATAATCGGCCCGTGGCGGGCGAGGTCGAGCGGGAGATCAAGCTGAGCGCGAGCCCCGGGTACGTGCTCCCCGACCTCTCCGACCTGGGCGACGGGGTGGTGGGGGACTCGGGCGCCGAGCCCCAGGAGACGACGTACTGGGACACGGACTCCCTCGACCTCGTCCGCCAGGGGTTCGGTCTCCGCCACCGCCGCCGCCTCGACCGGCCGGAGCATCCCGGGATCTGGACCCTCAAGACCCCCGGGCACGCGGACGGCGACCGGATGGTGCGCGGGGAGCACGAGCTGGCCGCGGCGGGCGGCGCTCCTCCGGCGGCGCTGCTCGCCCTGGCGCCGGCGGACGTCCCTCCCGCCGCGCTGCACCCGGTGGCGCTGCTCCGGGCAAGCCGGCGCGTGCTCACCCTCGGGGAGGCGGGCGCCGAGGCCGGCGGGAGGGCGATCGTCGAGGTGATGGACGACACCGTCGAGGTCGCGGCTCCGGACGGGTCGGTGGCCGACCGCTTCCGCGAGCTGGAGGTCGAGATCCAGGACGGCGCGGACGAGCTGGCCGACCGGGTGGCGGCCCGGCTCCGCGAGGCCGGGGCGGGGCCACCCGAGAGCAGCTCGAAGTACCGCCGCGCGCTGCGTGCCCTCGGCCACGAGATCGGAGCGGACACCGCCCTCTGACCTGGGCTCGACTTAGAACGAGCGGTCAGCACTTGACCCCAATAAGCTCCGGACGCGATCGGCCCCTGGTCCCGGTCAGCCCTGGACCCCGATCAGCTCCGGACCGCGATCAGCTCCGTGCCCCGGCCTGGGGTGAGCGTTCCCAGCGGCGGACCCAGCGCTCCTCGGCGACCACCGCCGGCCGGACGTGCTGCTCCATGAGGGTCTCGAAGAAGACCCGTCGCCGCTCCGCCTCGTCCTCCGGCGAGAACGGCGCGCCGGCCCTGCGCTCCCTGATCCAGGGCGGGACGAAGCGGAGCACGACCCGGCTGTTGAGCCGGAGATTGCACTCCGGGTCGCGCTTCTCGTCGACCTCCACTCCGATCCGGAGCAGCGGACCGGTGTTGTCGAAGAGCTTCCAACCCTGGGACCACCGCCGCTCGCCGCTCACCGACGTGACCAGGTTCAGCGCCTCGGAGGCCACGTACTCGCCGAGGGCCGGCCGGGCCAGCTCCACCAGCAGCTTGCGCATCGGCTCGTCGAGGGTGTCGGCGAGGTAAGAGGCGAGCGAGGGCGCCCGGTTGTCGAGATCGGGGGCAGGCAGCTCGCCGCGGAACTCCACCGGGGCCAGGCTCTGGACGATTCGGGCGTGGCGCCGGCAGAGGTGCCAGGCGTTGATCTTGACGATGTGCTGGGGGCACCAGGCGGTGGGGCAGGGGGTGCCGCGGCGGTCGCGGTAGTCGCAGGTGACCCGGTCAGGGCCGTCGCAGCCCGGCTCCGAGCAGAGCTGCGATGTCGGCTGTCCCGGCGATGCGGGGACGCCGACGATCTCGGTCTCGACGGGGGTGTGGCGCCTGAATCTCGACACCTTCCGATCCCTTTCCCGCCACCGATCTCGCGGCAGGCTCCCTCATACCAATGGCCGCACACTACCAGATCGTTGCTCTCCTGTCAAACGCTCACCACGGCCAGATCGGGTCACCGGCAGCCGCCCCTGCGGAAGCTGATCACGTCCTGCTGATGCTCGCCGGGGACCAGGCCGCCCCTGCTGCCGATCTCGGGTGCACCTTCCCCCGGGGACTCCGCTAGAGTCCCGACCACCGTCCGCCGATCGTTGGGGAAGATCCATGCGCTGGACCATGCCGCCTGAGAGCGTGCCCGAAGCCTGGTTCAATGTCGTGCCGCGCCTGGCGCAGCCCATCGAGCCACCCCTGCACCCCGGCACCCGCGAGCCGGCGGGCCCGCAGGACCTGGCCCCCCTCTTCCCGATGGCTCTGATCCTCCAGGAGGTCTCGACCGAGCCGTGGATCGACATCCCCGGCGAGGTGATCGACATCCTCCGGCTCTGGCGCCCGACCCCCCTGGTCCGGGCCCGCCGCCTCGAGAAGGCGCTCGACACCCCGGCCCGGATCTACTACAAGGACGAGTCGGTCTCGCCCGCCGGGTCGCACAAGCCCAACACCGCGGTCCCCCAGGCGTACTTCAACCGGGAGGAGGGGATCAAGCGGATCGCCACCGAGACCGGGGCCGGCCAGTGGGGAAGCGCGCTGGCCTTCGCCTGCGCCTTCTTCGGGCTCACCTGCAAGGTCTACATGGTGCGGGCCTCGTACAAGCAGAAGCCGTACCGCCGGGTGATGATGGAGACCTGGGGCGGCGAGGTGGTGCCGTCGCCGGTCGACCAGCCGGACAGTCCCGGCTCGCTCGGCATGGCGATCAGCGACGCGGTTCGGGATGCCGCCGGTCGCGATGACACCCACTACTCGCTGGGATCGGTGCTCAACCACGTGCTGCTCCACCAGACCGTGATCGGGCTGGAGGCGAAGGAGCAGCTCCAGGCAGCCGGGGAGGAGAGGCCGGACCTGGTCATCGGCTGCTGCGGCGGCGGGTCGAACCTCGGCGGGATCGCGCTGCCCTTCGTCGCCGACGACGGCGTCGAGCTGCTGGCGGTGGAGCCCACCAGCTGCGCCACCCTGACCACCGGCAGGTTCGAGTACGACTTCGGCGACACCGCCGGGCTCACCCCGCTGCTCTCGATGTACACGCTGGGCCACGACTTCGTGCCCCCGTCGATCCACGCCGGCGGGCTGCGCTACCACGGCGACGCGCCGATCATCAGCAACCTGGTGCACACCGGCCGGATGCGGGCCACCGCCTGCACCCAGACCGCGGTGTTCGAGGCCGCCATCCAGTGGGCGCGGACCCAGGGGACGATCCCGGCGCCGGAGACGGCCCACGCGATCAGGGCGACCATCGACGCCGCGATCCAGGCCCGCGAGGAGGGGAAGGAGAAGGTGATCCTCTTCGGCTACTCCGGGCATGGGCTGCTCGACCTGCAGGCGTACGACGACTTCCTCACCGGGAAGCTGGCCGGGAGCTGAGATCAGCGCGATCCCATCCCTGGGCGGCGCCGGCTCAGAGGGGGAGGCCCTGCTCCAGATAGCCAAGGGCCTCATCGATCGCGGGGAGGAAGTCGGTCCACTCCCGGGCCGGTTCCTCGACGAGCGGTTCCATGGCGACCAGCATCACCCCGATCACCGCGCCGACGAAGGTGCGCACCCGGATGTCGTCGGCCGGCCGTCCGGCGCGAGCCGCCACGCCCTCGGCGAGCGTCCGAAACGCGCGGACCAGCTCGTTGATCCAGCGGGCCCGCACCTCCGGGACGGTGAAGGTCATGGCCATCCGCACCCGTTCCAGCTCACGCTCCTCGGGCGACAGAGCGCCCGCGACGTCGCCGATGCTGTGCAGCGCGGCACGGGCGGCCTGCAGGGGCGTGAGGTCCGGGGGTTGGGCCAGGAACACCTCCAGCAGCAGCTCGTCGTAGTCGTCGCGGAGGACCACGTCCTCCTTGGTCGGGAAGTAGCGGAAGAAGGTGCTCGGCGAGACCTCGGCAGCCTCGGCGATGTCCTCGACGGTCGTGCCGTCATAGCCCCGCTCGAGGAAGAGGCGCATCGCCTCCTGCTGGATGGCGGCGCGCGTCTTCGCCTTCTTCCGCTCGCGGAGCCCGGGACTACGGCCCTCGATTGCCTCTGATGACGTCATCTCGTCCTCACTCCACCGTGCGGTGCGCGACTGTCAAGATGCTAGCCGCTCACAGCGCCGTCCGTGCGGCCGCGGCGTCGGCGAGCCGCGGCACCGCGGGGGAGTCCGCGGCGCCGGTCGGGGACGCGGAAGCCAGCGCCGGGGTGCGCAGCGGCATGAACACGAGCGTGAGCACCAGGCCGATGCCGCAGATCCCCGCCGAGACCAGGAAGGCGGCGTCCATGCCCTGGACGAAGGCCGTCTGGACCCCGTGGATGAGCGCCGGGGAGCCGAGCTGCCGGGCCACCGCCAGACCCTGGCTCAAGCCCTCCTTCATGGTGGCGACGGCGGCGCCGGGGAGGCCGGCGATCGGCAGGTGCCCCTGGTACACCGAGCTGAGCGCGCTGCCGAAGACGGCGGCGCCGAGCGGCCCGCCCACCTTGTTGATCGCCTGGAGCACGCCGCTCGCCACCCCGCTGCGCTCGGCGTCGATCTGGGCCAGGGCCGCCGACGCCGCGGGGGCGAAGACCAGGCCCAAGCCGAGGCCGCCCACCGCCATCCAGGCCGCGGTGACCCCCTCCCCGGTGCCGAGGGTGGTGGTCGCCGCCCAGAGGGCGGTCAGCCCGAGGATCACGAACCCCAGGCTCATCACCAGCTTGATGCCGATCCAGCGGATAAACCGGGCCGAGGGCACCGCCCCGAGAATCAGGCCGCCGATCAGGGGAAGGAGGCGGACCCCGCTGCCCATCGGGTCCACGCCGGTGATCCCCTGGAAGTACTGGGGCAGGGTGAAGATCACGCCCACCATCACCACGCCACAGACGGCCAGGAGCAGCACGCCCCAGGTGAAGCTCCGCGAGCGGAAGAGCGCGACGTCGACGAGCGGCTGGCCGCCGGGGCGGCGGGTGACGAGGACCTCCCAGCGCAGGAAGGCGAGGAGCAGGGCGACACCGATGACCATGGGCAGGACGGCGCTCAGGCTTCCCCAGCCGTCCTGACCGGCCTGGATCAGGCCGTAGGTGAGGCCCACCAGCCCGGCGGTCGAGAGCACCACGCCGGCCGGGTCGAGCCCCGGTTTCTCGGCGGACTTGGTCTCCGGGACCAGGGCCAGGACGGCGACCAGACCCAGCAGGGCGACCGGGACGTTCATCAGGAACACCCAGCCCCACCAGGCGTGGCTGAGGATGTAGCCGCCGAGGATGGGCCCGATCGGGAACGAGACGAAGTTGACCGCCGCCCAGATGCCCACCGCCTTGGGCCGCTCCTCCGGGGTGAAGAGCACGGCCAGGGCGGACATCGCCATCACGATCAAAGGCGCCCCGGCGAAGCCGAGCAGGACCCGGGCGGCGAGGAACTCCCCCGAGGTCTGGGAGATGGCACAGCCGGCGGAGGCGAGCCCGAAGAGCAGCAGGGCGCCGAGCATCACCCGCTTGCGGCCGAACCGGTCGCCCAGGAGGCCGGCGGGCAGCATCAGCGCGGCCAGCACCAGCAGGTAGCCGGAGGAGAACCACTGCAGGTCGGACTCCGAGGCATGCAGCTTGACGGCCAGGGTGGGCAGGGCGACGCTCAGGACGGTCGCGTCCAGCCCGACCGCGAGCACGGCGAGCATGACGCCACCCAGCGCCCACCACTTGCGGACGCCGCTTCCGCGGGCGATTGCCGGTGCGTTCATGGCGGCGTCATCCTTTTGACACTGACTTCCATCCGATAGTAACCACTATAGAAGTGAATGTCAAGAGGTGGTGACTCCCAGATTTGACACGACCTTCTCGCGGTTCCGGCACGAATCTGCTCAGCCCCGTGCCGGACCCGGCTGCCGACCCAGCGTCGGGCCGACCTCGGCCGCACCGGCGCTGTGGCCACCCTCATCTAGGTGTAGCGCCCACGGACCTTGTTG
>DNAU01000150.1 GCA_003491925.1 Chloroflexota bacterium | reverse complement strand
ATGCTGTCGCCGTGGACGGTGAGCGCGTAGGCTCCGTTGTCGCCGGCCAGCTCCTGCCCCACGGTGATGTGGTCCTCGACGTTCTGGTCGGCGAGGACCGGCGTCCCGGCCGCGACCCGCCCGACCAGCGGGAGGGTGAGGACGCGCGGCGCCCCGCGGCCGGCCGCCGGCTCGTGTCCGACAACCTCCACGGTGCGGGACTTGGTCGGGTCGCGACGGATGTAGCCCTTGGCCTCGAGGGAGTTCAGGTGGTTCTGTACCGTCGAGGAGGAGCTGAGACCGACGGCAAGCCCGATCTCGCGGACCGTGGGCGGGTAGGCGTGGGTGCGCGTGTGCTCGCGAAGGAACTCGATGATCTGCCGCTGGCGCGGGTTGAGAGCGTCTGCCATGTCGTGTGTCTCACCTCTCAGCGTGTCGGGGCACGGCCGACTGTAACACGGCCAGGGCCAAAATGCAAACGGATGTTCCTGACGTATGTTCGGTCCCGGAGGACGGGTGAGGGCGCCGGTGGAGGGCGATCAGGGGCGGCCGCCGGCCACCGCGAGCGCCCTGGCCGCGACCTCGTCGAGGTCGTCGTCGCCCTCCCGGTGGAGCCAGACGGTGTCCCGGTCGGCCCTGAACCAGGTGCGCTGCGCCTTGGCGTAGCGGAGCGTCCGGCGCACGATCTCGGCTGCGGCCGCGGCCTCCGACGCCCGACCGGCGAGAACGTCGAGCGCCTCGCGGTAGCCGATGCCGCAGCCATCCAGGTCCTCCGCCCTCACTCCCTCGCGGAGCGCGGCCCTGGTCTCCTCGATGAGCCCGCCACGGAGCATCGCCTGGGCCCGCTCGGTGATCCACCTTCGGTGGCGATCGGCGGCCACGTCGAGTCCGATCCGGATGCTCGGCAGAGTGGCCCCGCCCCGCCGCCGGACCCCCAGGCTTCCGCGGGCCTGGACGATCTCCATCGCACGGACCACCCGGCGCGGGTTGCGCCGGTCGATGCTCGCCGCTCCCTCGGGGTCACGGCGCTGGAGCTCCGCGGCCAGGGTGGCGAGGCCCTCCGGGCTGGCGGCACGGGCGTTGAGCGCGGCGCGCCGCGCAGGGTCTGGCGCGCCTCCCTCCAGGTCGAGGCCGTCCAGCAGGGCACGCACGTAGAGGCCGGTGCCCCCCACCACGATCGGCCGGACCCCGCGGCGGTCGAGGTCAGCAAGGCACTCCAGAGCCGCCGTGAGCCAATCGGCCACCGAGAACCGGGCTCCGGGATCGGCGATCCCCAGGAGGTGGCAGGGGACCCCCGCGAGATCCTGGGCCGTCGGTGCGTTGGTGCCGATGCGGAGCCCGCGCAGGACCTGCCGCGAGTCGGCGTTGAGCAGCTCGGCGCGGCCCATCCGGAGCGCGAGCCGCACCGCGAGAGCCGTCTTCCCCATGGCGGTGGGCCCCACCACCGCGATGACGGGGGCCGGGCGGAGGGCTCCCCGTCCCCGCTCCGTGCCAGCGACCATCCGTGTAGCTTGCCGCATCGCTCGAAGGGGCCTCGAGGCGTGGACCGGGACGCCGCGGGCTGCCCGAGCGGCGGGGCTCGTGAGGGCGGGCCACCCACCGTGGGTGCGCGACGGGCCGCCGGGGCTTGCGCCCACGGCGACCCGCGCGCCGCCCGCGAACGAGGGGTGACGACCGGGACCGCCCCCGGTCAGGCCCCGCGCCGGGGCAGGCCGGTCAACCGGACGAGCGGGACCCGGACGTCGAGCTCAGGATGACTGGGTTGCCGTCCAGGAGCCGGTGCCCGCGCCCTGCACCTGGTAGCTGCCGGACATGGAGCTCCCCGAGATCGTGCCGTTGTAGGTGATCGCCTCCGAGCCGACGGCCCCGAACTCGATGGTGCTGCCGCTGACCGTCCCAGTGAGGCTCTCGGTGCCACCCGGCGAGAGGGTGATGCTGCCGCTCAGGCTCGAACCCGACTCGGTCCAGGTGAGCGTGAAGGTGCCGCTGAAGCTGCCGGTGTACGACCCCGACCACGTCCCCGTCAGCGACCCGCTGGCGGTCGCCGTGGGCGTGGCGGTCGCGGCGGCCGGTGTGGGGGTGACCACCGCGGGCGGGGACGTGGCGGTGGCACCGGAGGATGACGCGGTCGGCGAGGTCGATGAGGAGCCGCAGCCCGCCAGCGAGAGGGCGGCCAATGCGGTGAGCAACGGAACGAACGTGCGCGGTGTCATGGCTCTCTACTCCGGGTCGGTGTCGGGGGAGGAACGCTGCATGGGTGCGGAGCCGTCGTCCGCGGTTGCGGCCTCGCTCAAGAAAGCGATCAGTGGCTGCGGGCCGGAAAACGTGATCTCCCGGCCCGAGCCGAGATGGACCGCCGTCCCCCTGACGCCCTCGGGGCGCTCGCCGTCGCCGGGTCTCCAGACCCGCACCATGAAGGTCTCCATGGCGTGGGAGGCTAAGCGGGGCGCTTCGGGTGGTCTTAAGGCTTCCTGAATGCCGAGCCGCCGGCGCCCGGCCCGGCCTTGGAGGGTGCCTGCGGGCCGGGAAACGGAGCCGGCTCGACGCCGAGGTCGTCCATGGCGCGCCGGTAGTTGAGGTAATGGCGGTGCGCCTCACCGTGGCGCCCTGCGCCCACCAGCGCGCTCACCAGACCGAGGTGGGCCTGCTCGTCGTAGCGGTCGATCTCCAGGATGCGCAGGAGATGGGGGACCGCGCCCTCCGGGTCGGAGGCCTTCGAGGCGCCGGCGGCGAGGGCCCTGCACACCGCCACGTACCCGGCCCGGGCCTCCTCGCGGGCGGTGATCGCCCAGTCGTCGTAGGGGTTTTCCTCGAGGAAGTCGCCGCCGTGCGCGGCGGCGGCCGCCTCGAGGGCGGGGAGCGCCGTCACCAGGTCGCCTCGGCGGGCGCTCGCGAGGCCCTCGGCGGCGGCTACGAGGAACCGCTCCAGGTCGACGTCGATCGACTCGAGGTTGAGCGCGACGGCGTCCTTGTCGGCGTGGAGGTGGCCCTCGGATGTGGTGCGGCGGGGATCGAGCACGCCCCGGATGGTCGAGAGCGCCACCGAGAGGCGGTTGGCCACCTTCTCCGGGTCCTCGTCGGGCCAGAGCGTCTCCATCAGGTAGCCCCGTGACGCCGGACGTCCGCGACGGGCCACCAGCAGCTTGAGCAGCTCGCGCGCCCGCTTCGACTGCCACTCCGAGAGCCGGACGGGCTCGCCGTCGCGGATGACCGCGAAGCGGCCGAGCGACTCGATGCGCAGGGTAGCGGACTCGGTGCCACCGACGAGCGCCAGCAACCCGGCCGCGACCCCGCCGGCGCCGTGGGCGTGCACTCCGAGCTCCTCCAGCCGGTGCTCGGCGACCCGCCGCCGCGGAGAGGTCCCCGAGCCGGTCTCCAGGGCCGCGAGGGCCAGCGCCACCTTGGCCTCTCCCAGCGGGTTGCCGACGTCGCGCCAGATCGAGGCGGCCTCGTGAAGATGCTGGGTCGCCTCTCGTCCCGGCCTCGGCGCGCTCATCGCGGTGAGGGCGAGCGCGTCGGCGAGCCCGGCACGATCCCGCCGCAGGCGGGCCTCCGCGGCGGCGGCGGCCGCGAGCCGGGCGGCCTCCTCCCTCTCGCCGGCGACCGCGGCCACCCAACCGGCCGAGAGCAGCGCCACCACGTAGTCGAGCCCGGTGCCCGCGCCGACCGCCCGGCGGGCGATCTCGCTCGCCCGCCGGGGGTCGTCGCCCACCAGCACCGTGGCCAGGCCGGCGAGCGCGGGCACCAGCGCCTGCCTGTCGCCCGACCCCTCCGCGATGCTCACCGCCTCCTCGTATGCCGCCCTGGCCTGGACCAGGTTGCCGCGTTCCCGGTGGAGCTCGCCGATCAGGCTGAGAGGGTAGGCGACCATGTCGGAGGCGATCTGCTGGTATCGGTCGCGCGACGCCTCGAGGTCCACCAGCGCCTCGTCCAGCCGGCCCATCCGCATCCGGGCCTCGCCCCGGTTGCAGAGGCTGAGAGCGTGGAAGTTGGCGAAGGAGGTGAGCTCGGCCAGCCTGACCGCGACCTCCAGCTCCTGGAGCGCCTGCGGGTACGACCCCTCCTCGAGGAAGTGGGAGGCGCGGTTGGTCCGGATCCGGACCGTCTGGAGGATGTCGCCCGCCTCCTCGGCGGCCCGGAGCGCCAGCAGGTAATGGGCGTCGTTGGCGCGCCGGTCACCGTCGAGCGCCGCGAGCATCGAGATCACCGTGTGCGCGGCCGCCAGGGCTCTGCGGTCGCCGCAGGCCTCCGCCGCGGCCAGCGCCTGGGCGGCCAGGTCCCGGCAGGCGGCGACGTCACCGCGGAGCCAGTGCGCCGTCGCCGTCCAGGCTAGCAGCGACGCCATCTCCGCCGGGTCGGCCTCCCGGTCCTCGAGCCCGCGCCGGTAGGCCGCGAGCGCGGTGTCGACATGGCCGCGGAGGTAGTGGAGCAGCCCGATCCGCCGGGCCAGCGGTGCGGGCAGCGCCTCGCGGCCGCCGGCGGCGCGCTCGTAGCAGGCCAGCGCTCCCTTCCAATCCCCCTGGATCTGTCGGGCCTCCCCCTCGACCTGCTCGACGGCGGCGGTGCGGAGCGCGTCCGGGATGGCCCGGCAGGCTTCGAGGACGGTGGCGACGTGACCGGCGGCCAGCAGAGTCGCCCCCTCATCGCCGATAAGGCGGGCGAGCTGGTCGGGGGCACCGGCGGCGAGCAGCATCCGGGCCGCGGCGTCGGCGCTGCCGGTGCGGGCCAGCCACGCCGCGGCGGTGAGGCGCAGCTCGCGCGCGGTGGAGGTGGGCAGGGGCAGATGGTGGAGGGCGTAGTCGCGGATCAGCGGCCGCAGCGCCAGGGATCCGTCCTGCCGCGTCTCCACGAAGAGGCTCTGGCCCGCCAGGTCGGTGACCACCGAGCGCGCCTCCGCCATGCCGATGGCGTCGCAGAGGTCAGGGGTGAACTGGTCGAAGAGCGCCAGCCGTCCGACCGCCTCTCGCACCGATGCCGACTGATGGGCGAAGACCTCCTCGGCAAGGTACGCGAAGAGCGGGGTCCGGGTGCGATCGAGGCCGTCGAGCACCGCCGGCCAGCTCGCGCGCGGGGTCTCCCGCAGGGCTTCGACGGCCAGGATGACGGCCGCGGGCCAGCCGCCGGCGAGCCGGTGGAGGCGCTCCGGCAGGTCGGTCATCCCGACCCCCAGCCGCTGCCGCACCAGCTCGCCGACCTCGGCGGTGCTGAAGGCGAGCTGGTCGCCGCCGAGCTCGAGCAGCTGCCCCTGGCCGCGCAGCCTTTCGACCGGGAAGAGGGGGCGGCTGCGACCGGCCAGCACCAGGTGGAGCCGGGGTGGCGCGTGGCGGCAGAAGGCCTCGATGAGGCGAGCGGAGGGGTTCGCCGAGCCCAGCTCGTCGACGTCATCGATGATCAGGATCAGGTCGCCGTCGACGTGCGCGTGCACCACCTGGGCCAGCCGTGAGCCCAGCGCATCCGCGTGAGCCGGCTGATCCGCGTCGGGACCCGAGACCCCCCTGATCGCGCGGGCGAGCCCGCTGCGCAGCTCGGGGACGCGGAGCCGCAGGGCGTCAGCGAGCTGACGTGCCAGGGTGGGCATGTCGCGGTCGGTGGCGTCGGCCGTGTACCAGGCGCACGGCGCCATCTCCCACCACGACGAGAGGAGCGTCGACTTGCCGTAGCCGGCCTCCGCGATCACGGTGGTGAGACGCCGGCCGAGGACGTCGGCAACCCGCGCGACCAGCGCGGGGCGCGCGAGACTGCCCACCGGTCGAGCCGGC
>DNAU01000336.1:306-7282 GCA_003491925.1 Chloroflexota bacterium | reverse complement strand
TGCTACGGGGTCGTCGGCATGGCCGCCCAGGGCCTGCGCGACGGGATCGCCGAGCGGCTCAACCGGGAGACCGTCCACCGCGGGGTCGTGGTCGAGATCCAGGAGGGCGGGCTGGTGATCGAGCTCTACATCATCGCCCAGTACGGCACCCGCATCAGCGAGGTCGCCCACAACCTGATGAGCGCGGTCAAGTACGAGGTCGAGAAGACCCTGGGGGTGGACGTCATCGCGGTCAACGTGAACGTGCAGGGCATCCACCTGGACGAGGGCGATGACCGGCGCTGAGAGCGCGGTGACGGCCAGTCCACGCCAGCCGTTGCGGGAGATCGACGGCGACGCGCTCCTCGCCGGGCTGCGCAGCTCGCTGGCCTGGCTCCAGGCCAACCAGGAGCAGGTCAACGAGCTCAACGTATTTCCGGTGCCGGACGGCGACACCGGCTCCAACATGTACCTGACCCTCCGCTCGGCGGTGGAGGACGCCCAGGCGGCCCCGGTCCCGTCCTCGGCGGGGTCGGTGATGCGGGCCGCCGCCCACGGCTCCCTGATGGGAGCCCGGGGCAACAGCGGGGTCATCCTCTCCCAGATCTTCCGCGGTTTCGCGCAGGGGGTGGCGGATCGGGACCGGCTGGACGCGGCCGGGGTCGCCGCCTGCCTCAGCGAGGGGGCCCGGGTCGCCTACAAGGCGGTGATGAAGCCGACCGAGGGGACGATCCTCACCGTGGTGCGCGAGGCCGCCGAGGCCGCCCAGCGCGCCGCGGCCACCAACTTCGACATCCGCGCCGTTCTCGACGAGACGGTGCGCGAGGCGCACAGCGCCGTCGAGCGGACCATCGACCAGCTCGCCGTGCTGCGCGAGGCCGGGGTGGTCGACGCCGGCGGGTTCGGGCTGGCGGTGATCTTCGAGGGCCTGACCCGGGCGGTCGGTGAGTCGGACGAGGCGGCGCGGCGGCCCCGTCTGGTGCGAGAGCGCCGCAGTGGCGAGCCCCGGGTGCGGCGGCCGGACGATCCCGCGGTCACGCCCCGGGACGATGTGGCCCCCGCGGCCACCACCTCAGCGGCCGCCGCTCATGCGGGGGCTGGGCGGCGTCGCGGTGCGGCCGCCGTCGCCCACTCCGAGCAGGGCTGGGGCTACTGCACCGAGTTCATGATCAGCGGCCCCGGGCTGGACGTCGACGCCCTCCGCGAGGAGCTGGGCGCGCTCGGCGAGTCCAGCCTGGTGGTGGGCGACGCCGATCTGGTCCGGATCCACATCCACACCGCCGACCCCGCCGCCCTCATCGGCGTGGCCGCCCAGCGCGGGGGCCTCTCGAACCTCAAGGTCGAGGACATGACGGCTCAGCACCACGAGATCCTCGCTCGCGCCGACCGGACCGAGATGGCTGAGGCGGCGCAGGGCCTGCCGGGCGTCACCGGCGTGCCGGCGGCCCCGTCGATCGCCCCGAAGGTGGGCTCGGTGACGCCCGCGGACTCTGCCTCGGTCGCGCCGGTTGTGGCCTCCGGCACACCGGCCGCCGGGACCGCCTCGGTGGCGAGGCCGGTGGGCCCCACCGGGGCTCTGGCGCCCTCCGGCGTGGTGGCGAGCCGGCGGTTCGCGGTGGTGGCGGTCGCCCCCGGGGACGGGTTCCAGGAGATCTTCCGGAGCCTGGGGGCCGACGCCGTGGTCGAGGGTGGTCAGACCATGAACCCCTCGACCCAGGACCTCCTCTCAGCGGTGAAGGCGACCGGGGCCAGCTCGGTGGTGATCCTCCCCAACAACGGCAACGTGATCATGACCGCCGAGCAGGTCCAGCTTCTGGCCGAGGGGATCGACGTGCGGGTTGCCCCGTCACGCAACGTGCCGCAGGGGATCAGCGCCATGCTGGCCATCGACCCCGGCGGAGACGGCCCGGTCAACGCCCGCCGGATGACCGAGGCAATGCCGCGCGTCTCCGCCGTGGAGGTGACCCGGGCGGTGCGCGACAGCGGCGTCAACGGGCTCCAGATCCACGCCGGCGAGGTGATGGCCCTGGTCGACGACGAGATCGTCCAGACCGGCGACGACGAGGCCTCGGTCATCGAGGCGGTGCTGCGCAACTACGACACCCCGCCCGAGCTGGTCACCGCGTACTGGGGCGCCCAGGTCGACGAGCCGGCCGCCACCGCGCTGGTCGACCGGCTGCGCAGCGCATTCCCGGGGGTCGAGTTCGAGCTGCACCGGGGCGGCCAGGACCACTACCCCTACATCCTCTCCCTGGAGTGAGGTCGCGCACCGTGCGCGCTCAGGTCAGGGCAGGAGCCGGTCCGGGGTTCCGTTGAACCCCGCGTAGATGGAGAAGGTGTCGCCCGCGGTGGCGGTCTTGGCCACCGCGTAGAAGAGGTTCCAGTAGCAGTCGGTGTTGTCGGGGTTGGTCGCGCATCCGGCGGGCAGGGTGTAGCTGGAGGGCACCGAGATCTCGAACTGGAGCCACTGGCCGTTCCATTGCGTTCCGCCGGTGCTGCCTGCCGTCTGGATCACGGCGTCGGTCGTCTTGCCTCCGGCGTCCGGGTTGCCCGCGGCACCGCTCGTGCTGGCGTTGCTCTCATTTCCGTAGGCGTCGCTGCCGAGCGACGGTCCGAGGTCTTGGATGCTGTAGCCGGTCGGCATCGACGCGAATGCGGTGGGGGTGCTGCACGAACCACCGCTGGAGTTGGGTGGAGCAAATCCCACGAAGGCCGCGCCCCCGCCGACGTCGCCGACGTCGAAGAGGTCGACGGTGATGGTCTGGCCCGCGTACGCGGGGTCCAGGTAGAAGATCGGGATCTGGAAGTCCTGGCATTGGCCACCCTGCACGGGGGTGTAGACGGTCATGTCATCCATCGCGGAGACGGTGCAGGTGCCGCAGCTCCCGCCCCCGGGAGCGACCACCCGCACCGAGTATGCCTTGTGAGCCAGCGGGTATCCGGTGGCGGCCGCGGTTAGCGGGTTGATCGTCCCACCAGTATTGGTCAGGGTATCCACCTCGAGACGCAAGTACTCGGGAGCGGAGGAGCTGTTGGTGACGTACCCATTGGACGCGACCGGCTGGTACAGCTGGAGGTCGTTGGTGTAGTTGAGGTCGGTGCCGCTGGAGATCTGGGCGGCCGGGTCGTCGATCGAGATCCAGTTGTGGAACATCGCCGGGACCGCGCCGGTGACCTTGGTCGAGGAACCCGCGGTGCCGTAGCCCCCCCAGTAGATGTAGCTGCTGCTCGCGAGCGTGCTGCTCTCCAGGCCGGTGGCGTTGAATGGGTAGAAGACCTGCTGGTCGAGCTCGGTGTCGTTGAGGTCGGAGGCCAGGGTCGGGACCGAGAAGAGGGTGTAGGCCATGGCGGCGTAATCGGTCTTGGTCAGGTCCGGCTGCTGAGTGCCGCAGGCGCTGCCGTTGCCGCTCGAGCAGTCGTCGGGGAAGTCGCCATCGTCCTCGTGCAGCGTGTAATCGGCGTTGTTGTTGTTGTCGTCGGTGTTCGGGGCGAAGCTGGGGTTGTAAACCTGGACATCCACGGTGGTATTCGCCGGGACGGTGATCAGGTAGTTCTGGCCCCCGTTGCCGTTGACCTTCGAGATGCCGCTGCTCTCGGTGCCGTTGAGCGGGCTGATGTTGTGGAAGTTGACGGTGGTGTCGGCGGCGGCACAGGAATCCGACGAGCCGAGGGGGCCGCAGCTGTTTGCCGAGTCATTCGGGTTGGGGGTGTATCCGTCGCCCTCGGACCGGTCGACGCTCCAGCCCTCGGAGCGGAGGATGTAGAAGTTGCCCGAGCTGCCCAGCCCGCTCGGAGGTGTTGCGCAGTAACCGCCCGGCGTCCCGGATGTCGGTATGCCGTCGCAGTTCGTGGTGGTGGCGAGGCCGGACCCGAGCTGGTTACCAGGTTGACCGAGCTGGATCGGCGGCAGGTACTCCGCGGTGGCGTTCCGGACCACCGCGTGGGGTCCGAACCCCAGTAGCTGGAGGAAGGTGGTCGGGACGTTCACCGACACCGTCACCTCGAGCTGGTTGGTGGTTCCCGTCGGCGCCTGGACGACCACGCAGGGTGCGGGGGCGCTAGTGATGTTGGCCAGCGTCGTGGTGGTGGGGCAGGCGCTGTCGAACCCGTTTCGGGCCACCTCGACCAGGGCGGCGTTCGTCGCCGCCGCGTAGTTGCCAGGCAGATAGGCGACACCCGCCAGGGCGCCTGCCGCCGCCGCCCGCTCCACCTGGTCGCTACTGAAGTAGCTCATGCCGGCGTCGACGGCCAGTCCCGCGATGACCAGGAGCAGCACCGACATCAGAGCGAACAAGAGCATGACTTGGCCGCGTGCCGTGCGGCGGCCGTTGCGGGTCGGACGTGGCCTCATCGCAGTCGTCACTCCACTGGCGCCAGTCGGACGACCGTGTAGCGGGTCTCCGTCTGTGTGAACAAGGACAGGGTGGGAGAGGTGTACTTGAATTGCACCAGTACGCCCAGCTCGGCCTCGTTGGGGTGGACCTGGTTGCGCAGGCCGAGGGTGTAACCGGCCACACCCTGCAGCGTCCACGTGCCGCCCACGAGCTGATAGATGTCGATGGGCTCACCGGTCGTGTAGGCGCCGTTGTTGGGCGGGCAGCCGCTGCCCGTGTAGGGGGTTCCGGTGGCGAAGAGGCCGCCGTTGGTGCAGGGGGTGGGCTCGTAGATGGCGATCTCCTGCACCACCGAGTTGGGCATCGTCCCGGTGAAGACCGGGACCATCTGCTGGATGATCGCCTGGTCGGCGGCGCACGGGTTCGCGGCGACCCCCCCCTGGCAGACGGCGACGGCCGTGGGGTAACCGTCGTTGCCCAGCTCAGCGGCGTAACGCGCGCCGGCCCGCGTGGCCTGGAGAGCGGTGTCGTTGTCGCCGATGAGGTCCGCCGCGGTCCAGCTCCCGAGAAACAGCACCACCATCACCGGCACCACGATGGCGAACTCCACCATCGCCTGCCCCTTGCGCTGGGACAGACCCCTCATGGCTGCGGCTCCAGCCGGAACAGGTTGTCGGTGGTCAGCGTGAAGCCGCCCGTGGTGGCGAGCAGAGAGTAGTGATACGTGATCTGCAGTTCGGCGAAGTCTGGGGAGCCGACGACCGTGCGCCCCCCCGGGAGCCAGTTCGAGAGCGACGCCGTCCCGTTCTGTGCATAGATGTCCTCGCACGGACCGGAGCAGCCCGAGGTGACCGTTGCGAAGCTGCCGTCCCCCTGCTGGGCCACCTTCCAGATGACGATCTGGGTGACGGTGGTCAGCGGCGCACTGTTGAAACCCTGCTGATCCATCGCGCAGATGGCGACCTGATCGGCGGTCGCCGCCTGCGCGGCATTGGGGCAGCTGGCGGCCAGCGGCTCACAGAGGCCGCCCGGCGTGTAGGCCATGCAATTGCCCTCGGTCGAGATCAGAGCGACCCCGACGTCAGCCGCGTGCTCGACGGCCCCTCGCCCGTAGAGGAAGAAGCCGGCGTTCACGATGGAGAAGACCAGGAAGAAGAACAGCCCGCCGACCAGGGAGAACTCGACCAGGCCCTGTCCGCGTTGACCCGGGCGTCTGGCCCTCTGACGATGGGGCGGCAGGATCCACCGCACTCTTGTCTTCCTCACTCCGGGCAACACGACGCGCGCACCCCTGGGAGCGCCAGATCGAAACTGTACCGAATGACGCGGTTGCTGTATCAGACGTCGCTGGTCTGTTACGGAAATGTGGAGACCCCCTCGGACAGGCCGGCCGGGGAAGCCCCGCGGGCCCGCCGGGTGCCTAGAGTCGGCAGGATGCCCGACGTGGCCGACGCCCGTGGCCGGCGGATGGGCCGGATCCTGAAGCTTCCCAGCGCCTGCTGGCCGGAGACGCCGGTGGCGGGGCTTCCCGGTGTCGGCCCGGCCCGGGCGAGGGGCCTCGGCCGGCTCGGCATCGTCACCGCCTCGGACCTGCTCCTCCACCTGCCCCGCCGCTACGTGGACACCCGGGACCTGGTGGCGGTGCGGGAGCTGCGGGCCGGCGTGGTTCAGACGGTGCGCGTGCGGGTGCGCGAGGTCCGCGCCCATCACAGCCCGAGGCGGCACATGGCGCTGGTCGAGGCCACCCTGGAGGACGGGAGCGGCCGCGTCGGCGCCATCTGGTTCAACCAGCCGTACATCGCGGGCCAGATCCCCCCCGGCACCGAGCTCCTGGTCAGCGGCAAGGTGATCAGCGGCCTGCATGGGCTGAGCTTCCAGAGCCCCCGCTTCGAGCGGGCCAGCAGCGACCCCCGCCACGTGGGGCGGCTCGCCGCCATCTACCCGGAGACCGAGGGCATCACCTCCGTGTTCCTCCGGGGCCTGATCGGCCGGCTGCTGCCGGTCGCCGAGCAGATGCCCGACCGGCTGCCCCCCGAGGTCCGCCAGGCCGAGGGCCTGATGCCGCTGGCCGATGCCCTGCGCCAGGTGCACCTCCCCGACGAGGAGACCTCCGCCGCCGCCGCCCGGGAGCGGCTGGGCTTCGAGGAGCTCTTCCTCATCCAGCTCGCGGCCGACCGGGCCCGGCGGCGGCGCCTGGGCTCGGCCGGGGTGGTGGTCGCCTACGACGTCGAGGTCGCCCGCGCCTTCTCGGCCGGGCTTCCCTTCCGGCTCACCGACGGCCAGCGGATCGCCGCCCACCAGGTGCTCGCCGACCTCGCCGCCCCCGGACCGATGAACCGCCTGCTCCAGGGCGACGTGGGCAGCGGCAAGACGGCGGTGGCCGCGATGGCCGCCCTGATGACCTGCCGCGCCGGCCACCAGTGCGTGGTGATGGCACCCACCGAGATCCTGGCCCGCCAGCACTGGGTGACCCTGGAGGCGCTGCTCTCCCCCCACGACCTCTCGCCGCGGCTGCTGCTGGGCAGCACCGGGAGCCGGGCCCGGCGCGAGATCCTGGAGGGGCTGGCGGCCGGGCACGACCCGCTGGTGGTGGGCACCCACGCGCTCATCGAGGACGACGTGGTGCTCAACGACCTCGGGCTGGTGGTGGTCGACGAGCAGCA
>DNAU01000336.1:0-134 GCA_003491925.1 Chloroflexota bacterium | reverse complement strand
GAGCTGCGCGAGATGCCCCCGGGGAGGCTGCCGGTCGAGACCCGGGTGGTCCCGCCCCACCAGCGCGAGCAGGCGTACCAGTTCGTGCGGGCCCAGGTGGCGGAGGGGCGTCAGGTCTTCGTGATCTGCCCCCT